>QCJI01000009.1 GCA_003216135.1 Prochlorococcus sp. AG-409-A22
TTTTTCTATAACGATATTTCTCTCCACACTTTTTGCATGTTCCTATATATTTCAACTCTCTCCTTTCAACTGGAAAATTATGTCTAACAGAAATTTGAAAATTATTTTCTTTTTTATTTATTTGATTCATTTTATATAAGAAATTGGGACCATGCATCTCATTTTTTTTTAATATTCTATCTACCCAAGCATGAATCATTTCATGGCATAAAGTGCTATATATTTCTCTATTAGATAACTTACTCAATATAGGCTTGGATAAAATAATTTCAGAATCAATCAAACCATTTATTTTTTTTCTCTTATAAAAACCAGCAGTAGTTTTTAATCTATTATCGCTCCACCTAACTTTTACTAAAGGTTGTTGATTAACTGTTAATGAATTATCAAAAAATTGCTTATTGAACCTATGAAATAATGGTAAAAGAGGAATTACAGACATTATGGATTAAATTTAGTATTATTTTGACAAAAAAAGTCATCAAAAACGATTTATTTTCTTAAAGTAATAAAAACTATTTTCAAAATGGACGCAACACTAGTAAAAGATATTGGAATAAAGGCTTTGTTAGTTGGCGGAGGAGCATTAGTCTCTTTTTGGATTTTTAATGCCGTCAAATTAGTTATCAGTGCTAGAGGAATCAATCCACTAGTAAGAAAATTTTTTGATCAAATCGCGGCTGGTAGAATTGATGCTGCTTATGGGTTAACTACAAAGACTTATAAAACTCATGTAAAGCGCCAAGATTTTCTTAAATTCTTGGCTAGTTTAAACCTTAATAAATACAGTAATTTAAAATCAGGTAGACCAAGGGTGAAAGAAGATCAAATAATTATAACCTTAAATTTAAAATCAGAAGACAAACAAAATGAACTTCCTTTAGATTTTACTTTTGCAAAAGCTGATAAAGATTGGAAAATAGACAGAATAGCCAGAGCAAACTAATTTTTAATTTCTTGTGACGCCTAAACAATTTTCAAAAGAAGAGATAATAGAAAAATTAGAGTTACATCCAAGTAGATTAGATAAAGAACAAATCATCTTAGAGGCAATGGAACAAGGTCTTGATGATTTTTTTGAAGGTATTCGTATGGCTTTAGACCCATTAGTAACTTTTGGGGTGAAAATGGTACCTGAAAAAAAAGATGAAAAAAATCAACATTATGAATGGAAAGATTTTAAAGAATTAGCAAATAAACTTATCAAAAGAGATCTTACTGGACATGCTGCTCGCGATGCCATCCTTTTAGCAATGGCATCTTCGAGGAAAGAAGAATGGAATGGGTTTTATAGGCGTGTTTTAATTAAAGATCTTCGTTGTGGAGTTTCTGAAAAAACAGTTAATAAGGTAGCAAAGAAATTCCCTAAATATGCGATACCCATTTTTTCTTGCCCCTTAGCTCATGACAGTGCAAATCATGAAAAAAAAATGATAGGGAAAAAACAAATTGAGATCAAACTTGATGGGGTAAGGGTTTTAACAATTATTAGAAAAAATAAAGTAGAAATGTTTTCGCGGAATGGTAAGCAATTCCATAATTTTGGTCATATTATCGAAGAAATAGAAAAAGTTATAAAAGAAAATCCCACCCCTTACGATTTAGTCCTAGATGGTGAAGTAATGAGTGCGAATTTTCAAGATTTAATGAAACAGGTACATAGAAAAGATGGCAAACAAACTAAAGATGCAGTTCTACATTTATTTGACCTATGTCCTCTTACAAATTTCCAAAAAGGCAGATGGGAAACTAATCAAGCAGAAAGGAGTTTACTAGTAAAGGAATGGGTTGCAAAACATTCCATCTTGCTAAAACATGTACAAACTCTTGAGTGGGAAAATGTAAATCTAGATACTATTGAAGGACAAAACAGATTTGTAGAGCTTAATAAATCGGCAGTGGAAGGTGGATATGAAGGAGTTATGATTAAAGATCCACAAGCTATGTATGAATGCAAAAGAACACACAGCTGGTTAAAAGCAAAACCTTTCATAGAAGTTACCTTAAAAGTTGTCTCGGTTGAGGAAGGTACAGGGCGCAATGAAGGGAGACTTGGAGCAATACTTGTGGAAGGAAAAGATGATGGATATAAATACAGCCTTAGTTGCGGGAGCGGATTTAGTGATATTCAACGTGATGAATATTGGTCAAAGCGTAATGATCTTATTGGTCAACTTGTGGAAATAAGAGCTGATGCCAAAACCAGATCTAAAGATGCTGAGACATTTAGTCTAAGGTTTCCTAGATTCAAATGCTTTAGAGGATTTAAAGCGGGTGAAAAGGTATAAATTTATAAAAGAATATTGAACGAATAGTCAATAAACAATGTGGTTTTTAATTATTAAAACCTCAAACCTAGACTATAAAATATAAAAATAATGATTAAGAATTTCTAAAAAACTAATTATGAAGAAGGCAGTATTCAACTACATCAAAACACCTTGTGGACAAGCAAAATATATCGAATTAGAGTCTAACAAAACTTTACCAGGCAAATTGAGGCTGATATGGTTTGTCTTAATTGCATCTATAAGAGATTGGAATATTAAAGATTAAATTCTTCAGATTTGTCAAAATATTCTCTAGAATATTTAGCTGAGAAATATACCACTAAAAAAGTTGAAACAACACCGATGATAGTCATATATAAATTATTTGTTGCTTGGGCATACTTTAAATCCTGAAGACTTTTGGCCAAACTACCTATTGAGCAATAAAGAAAAGTGCCAGGAATTATTCCGAACAGACCAAGGGCAAAATCTCTGAATTTAACATTATTCAAGCCATAAAAATAATTAAGAATACTGAAAGGAAATATCGGCGATAGTCTTGCCAAAAAAATTAATTTAAGTCCTCCTTTTTTAACTATTTGTTCCATAACACTTAAATTTGGATAACGGCTTAAAAAATTTTTTAGTTTTTTTGCAAAAAAACTTTTTGATATAAAAAAAGCAACTGAAGCTCCTATCGAAGCCGAAATAAAAACAATAATTGATCCTAAATATGAGCCATATAAAAAACCTGACAATAAAGATAGCCAAGAAGCTGGAAGTATTAATAAAACAATGAAAATATAAATGCAGACAAAAGCAAAGATACCAATTCCAGTATTAAAAAAAAATGACAAATTAAAAATATTTTCGAGAAATATATTCATACTCAATTTAATAGTTCGAGTTTCTTATTAATTCTTCCCATTTGTGCAGTACCCTCTTTTAATTTCAATCTACATTCATCAACAATCTCTTTTGGAGCCTTATCAATAAAATTTTTATTAGATAATCTCTTATTTAAATTTTCTAATTCGGAATTAACTTTTTGTAAATCCTTGATTAACCTTTCTTTTAATGCATCTATATTTACATAATCCTGAAAAGGTAAATAAACCTCTAAATCCCGATTTATCCCAGAAAAAGATTTTGCAAACTCTGTTTTATCAACAGCATTATTTTCATAAATTAATACTTCAGAAGATTTAGTTAAAGTTTGAATATCATCTACTAAAATTCTTAAAAAATCAATTAAGTCGCGATTATCTGAAATCAAATAGACAGGAACTTTCTCTGATGGCTTAAGACCTAATTCAGCTCTCAAGTTTCTAATCAATCTAATAATTTCAAAAAGTTGCTGAAAGGATTTATCAAGCTTAATATCAACAAATTTATTTTCTTGGGTTGGCCATTTTTGAAGGGACAATAATGTTTCTTCAGATTTTAGTTGTAGTACATGCCAAAGTTCTTCAGTAATATGAGGCATAAAAGGATGCATCATGACCAAAATATCATTAAGCACTTTCATTAAAACTTTTTCAGATATTTGTCTATTTTTAGTCTCTTTATTATTAAATCTTTGTTTTGCAAATTCTACATACCAATCACAAAAATCATTCCATGAAAATTCATATAATAATTTTGCAGATTCACCTAATTTATATTCCTTCAACAAAGTGGCTACATTAATATTAACCTGATGCAATTTTGATAAAATCCACTTATCACATAACTCTAAAGAATTTAAATCAATCTCATTAAACGAATAATTATCGTTAGAAGTTTTATTAATTAATACAAATTTAGTTGCATTCCATAATTTATTCGCAAAATTTCTTGAAGCTTCAACAGTTGAAGATGTATCTTTTTTTCTATCAAAATCAAGCCTGATATCCTGTCCAGCACCAGCAACTTCTCGAATTAAAGCAAATCTTAAAGCATCAGAACCATATTTATCAATTAATAGTATTGGATCAATACCATTACCAGCACTTTTGCTCATTTTTTTATTATTTTCATCTCGAACTAGACCATGAATATATACATCCTTAAAAGGAATATTATTCGTGAAAGTATTGCCCATCATTGTCATTCGCGCCACCCAGAAGAAAATAATATCAAAACCAGTAACTAGAACACTATTTGGATACCATTTTTTAAAGTCCGGATCATTATTATTTGGCCAACCAAGTGTTGAGAAAGGCCATAAACCACTGGAAAACCAAGTATCCAATACATCTTTATCACGAACCAATTTAATGTTTAAACCAAATTTTTTATTAGCTTGAATTAACGCATCCTCTTCATTTCTTGCAACTACAAATGGAGTATTTTGTTCTATTGAATCTTGCAATTCATCTAAAACGTACCATGCAGGTATTTGGTGACCCCACCATAATTGCCTACTGATACACCAATCATTAATATTCTCTAACCAATCCTTATAAACTTTTTCCCAGCGTTGAGGAATAAACTCTGGATTTTTATAATCAATTTCCTCAAGACATCCTTGAGAAATATCATCCATTTTTAAAAACCATTGTGTTGACAATAATGGTTCAATTGGAACTTTTCCTCTATCAGAATAAGGAACAGTATGTTTATAATCTTCAATCTTGGTTAAAAGACCTAAGTTTTCCAATTCTTTGATAATTTTCTTTCTAGCCTCATATCTATCTAAAGTTTGAAATTGACCTGCATTAATATTTAAAGTTCCATCTTTATTCATTACATTAATCTGTTTTAAGTTATGCCTTTTTCCTATATCAAAATCATTTGGATCGTGAGCTGGAGTAACCTTGACACATCCTGTACCAAAGTCTTTATCAACATGTGAATCGGCAATAACAGGTATCTCTCTATCAACGAAAGGTACCTTTACTGTTGAGCCAATATATTTTTTATATCTATCGTCTTCCGGATTAACTGCCACAGCAGTATCACCTAATAAAGTCTCTGGTCTAGTTGTAGCAACCTCTAAGTACTTATCTAACTTTTCACCACTTTTAGAAATTAATGGGTATTTAAAATGCCATAAATGACCATCTACTTCTTGCATTTCAACTTCAAGATCACTTACAGCAGATTGGGATGCAGGACACCAGTTAACTAAATATTCGCCTCTATAAATTAAATTCTTTTTATAAAGAATATTAAATGCCTCAACAACTGCCTCATTTAATTTTTGATCTAGAGTAAATCTTTCTCTGCTCCAGTCTACTGAATATCCTAGCCTTTTTAATTGAGATACTATTCTCCCACCGCTTTGCTCTTTCCATGTCCATGCTCTTTTAAGAAATTCATCTCTTCCAATATCCTCGCTTTTTTTACCTTGACTTTTTAATTGTTTTTCAAGAATGGTTTGAACAGCTATAGAAGCATGATCTGTGCCTGGCAAACACAAAACATTCTTACCTAAAAGTCTCTGGAAACGCACAACAACGTCTATCAAGGCGGTATTAAATGCATGTCCCATATGCAAAGATCCAGTTACATTTGGGGGCGGAATAACAATAGAAAAAGGCTCTCCACCATCTTCAGGATTAGGGCTAAACGCTTTTAAACTTTCCCATTTGGCTTGCCACTTTTTTTCTACTTCGGAAGGTGAATAATTTTCTAAAGACAATTCATCATTCAGCTCTGTCATGTGCAAATTTTATTTCAAAGAAGCTTTTGCTTATTTTATCTTGATAAAAGCCAATTAATGAAAATAATATTAGTTTGCAAAAAAAGCAAAATCACTCTACAAAAGTTTAAAGCCAGAACCGCATGAACAACGTTTTGCATTTTTTGGTGTTGAAATAAGAAATCCACCACCACTTAAATCGCCGTAATAATCTAATTTTAAATCTTTCAATAAATTAAACTTTTTTTCATCAGCGTATAAAGTTACTCCCTCCGTTCTTGAGATAGGGGATCCATTACATGTTCCAGGCCTTAATTTAATATGCATCCATCCTTCGGAACAATTGCTATCCTCAACCAAATCAATAGACATTTCTCCTGGAGAACCTCCAAATGAAGCTTGCCTAGAAAGTTCTGAAGCTGCGCTGTGACTGATTGAAAGATTGACGATCTCAGTCATTAAAAAAATAATAATAAATGGGCGATCCAGGGTTCGAACCAGGGACATCCTGCTTGTAAGGCAGGCGCTCTACCGCTGAGCTAATCGCCCGTATAATAAACCATTCTAATAGATGAAGTTGAAATTTTTATACTAAGTATTTAAATATTTCATGATTGAGGCAAAATTGAATTAATAAAATATATCCTATGTCCTCAAACAATAAATATTACTTTCAGAATAATTCCAATTTAGAGACTTTAGAGAGTTTCAAAAATTTGATATCTAACGTTAAATCATTAAAAGATAAAACTTGGGGCTGCCCATGGCAGAAAATACAATCTCATATATCGTTAATCCCATTTTTACATGAAGAAAGTAGTGAATTTACAGATGCGATATATGAAAAAAATGCGGATAACATTTGTGAAGAGTTAGGAGATCTCTTATTACAAATAATGCTTCATGCTGAAATCGGTTACGAAGAAAAAGAATTTGAATTAAATGATGTAATAAAAAATCTAAATAAAAAAATTATTAATAGACATCCATATATTTTTAAGAAAAAAGAAAAAGTATCTTTAAAAAAATCAAAACAGCTTTGGGAAGATATTAAAAATTCAGAAAAAAAAGATCCTCATAAGGAATCATCAATTAGTAGAAATTTAAATTTAAAAATAAAAAATTTACCGCCATCAGTTGGTACTGATAGAATCACAAACGTTGTTAAAGAATATGGTTTTAAATGGGAAAGTACTAATCAGATTTTTGAAAAGTTAGAAGAAGAGATAAATGAATTAAAAGAGGCAATTAAAAGCAAAAAGGGATCAAATATTAAAGATGAATTTGGAGATGTTTACTTTACTCTGATAAATCTTTCAAATTTTTTAAAAATAAATCCTGATTCAGCTCTTCAAAAAACTAATAAAAAATTTTTAGACCGATTTTCAATCATTGAAGATCATGCAGGAGATAATATTAAAAAACAAACTCCTAAAGAATTTCAGCGGCTTTGGCAAGTCGCCAAGAAAAAACTTATGAAAAACAATTCTTAAAAAGCAAATGAAAGATATAACATGGATAGACGAATATCATAAAGGTTCAAGATTTGGCCTCAATGGGAAATTATTACTTAGAAAAACTTCAAAATATCAAGAAATTATTGTTATAGAAAATGATTATTATGGTAAAGCTTTAATGCTAGATGGTTGTTGGATGACATCATTAAAAGACGAAAAATATTATCATGAATGTCTTGTTCATCCAGCCTTAACCAGCATTGACAAAAAATCTAATGTACTCATTATTGGTGGTGGTGATGGTGGTACTGCGAGAGAATGCGTTAAATACTCTAAAATAGCGAGAATTGATTTAGTAGAAATTGATGAGGAAGTAATCAGAGTATCTAAAAAATTTTTAAAAGAAATTGGAGGTGAAGCTTGGAATGACAAAAGATTAAAGGTACATATTGATGATGGTGTTAAATGGGTAGAAAATACCAAAGATAATTTGTACGACGTCATATTTATAGATTGTTCAGATCCCTCAGAATTTTCAAATTTATTATTTTCAGATTTTTTTTATAAAGAATGTAAAAGAATACTTAAACCAAAGGGGATATTAGCTACACAAAGTGAATCGCCTGAATCCTTCAAAAATATTCATATAAGTATTTTGAAAACTCTAAAAAAGATATTTAGAGACTCTGAAACAATGTATTCCTTTGTGCCTATATATCCAAGCGGTATTTGGAGTTGGACATTCGCTTCTAAAGAAGAACTATATTTATCAAAGCCAAATTGCAGAGAAACAAAGGAAATAGAAAAAGGATGCGAAATTTGGAATTTAAATTTTCAAAATGCAGCATTCAAAATGATGCCAAATAAAATTGTAAAAGAACTAAATTCTTAAAATGATAAAAAGTTTATTTGATAACGAAAATGCAATTTTTATGGGAGCGAAAAGGAATCCTGATAATTGCTCAATTGGCATATTTGGAGTCAATTATGATGGGACATGTTCGTTTAAACCAGGAGCTAGATTTGGTCCAGAAGCGATAAGACAAGTCAGTATTTGTTTAGAAACATATTGTCCAAAACTAGATAAAGACTTAAAGGATGTTAACTATGTTGATTTTGGTTCAATAGTAATCGATAAAAACGAGTCAGAATCCATTATTGAATCAGTCAAATCAGCAACAAATTATTTAATTAGTAAAAGCCTTAGTCCTATTATGCTTGGTGGCGAACACTCTATTACTAGAGGTGCTATTGAAGCATTAGTAAAGAAATATCCAGATTTGATATTGATTCAACTTGATGCTCATGCAGATTTAAGAGAGTCATATATAGGAAATAAACATAGTCATGCTTGTGCAATGAAAAGATGCTTAGAAGTCTTACCTGAAAAGAAGATTTTACAGGTTGGGATAAGAAGTGGAACAAAAGAAGAATTTCAATTTATGCATGACAACAATCAATTAGTAAACTTTTTGCCAGGCGGAAATACACAAGAATTTAAAAAAGCTCTTTTACCATTCTCTAATTCTCCGCTCTATTTAACAATAGATTTAGATTGGTTTGATCCCAGTTTACTAGCGGGAACTGGAACTCCAGAACCAGGAGGATTCTTTTGGAATGATTTTGAAGAGATCCTTAAAACTTTAAAAGACTTTAGAATCGTGGCTTCAGATATTGTTGAGTTATCTCCAGAAATTGATAAGAGCGGAGTAAGTAGCATAGTTGCCGCCAAAGTACTTAGAAGCTTAATTTTATCCTTAGAAAATATGCAATAAAAAATATCTAAACTAAAGTATAAAAATATTAAATTAATAAAAAATATTCCATGGATTTGCTTAAAAGTCCACTGTATTCAAAATATGTTAATTCAAATGCAAAATTAGTGAATTTTGCAGGCTGGGAAATGCCCATTTCATTTTCAGGATTAATCAAGGAACATGAATCAGTAAGATCTTCCGCAGGATTTTTTGATATTTCCCACATGGGTGTAATTTCTATTAAGGGAATTAATCCTAAAGATTATATTCAGAAATTTTTTCCTTCTAATTTATTCTCCTTTTCTCAAGGTCAAGGGCTTTATACAGTTATGCTCAATGAAAAAGGAGGAATCATAGATGACTTAATAATTTATGACCTTGGCATACAAGAAGATGATATTTCAGAAATACTATTAATAGTTAATGCAAGTAGATACGAAGTAGATTTTCGGTGGATTAAAAATAATTTAAATAATGATGAAATTTCAATAACAAACTTTAAAAAAGATAAAGTACTTTTAGCATTACAGGGGAAAAATTCTTTTAATTTATTTGAAGAATGGATTGAATCATCGATCTCATATATTCCTAACTTTGGATGTGAATATACAATGTTTAATCATGTTTCACCTAAAGAAAAAATCTTCTTTTCCAAAACAGGATATACAGGAGAAAACGGTTTAGAAATACTTTTATCTAAAAAAGCAGCAATTAATCTATGGGATTTCTTGATTTCCAAAAATATTACGCCTTGTGGTTTGGGAGCTAGAGATACTCTAAGACTCGAAGCAGGCATGCATCTTTATGGCCAAGACATAAATGAAGAAACTTCTCCATATGAGGCAGGTTTAGGTTGGCTGGTACATTTAGAGAACAATCATGAATTCTTCGGAAGAAGTTTTCTTGAAGAGCAATCAAGATTAGGTATACAACAAAAGTTAGTTGGCCTCTCTATAGAAGGTAAAGCTATAGGAAGAAAAGGGTGCGAAGTATTTAAAGGTGAAGAGAATATTGGAACTATCACTAGCGGCAGTTGGTCTCCTACTAAACAACAAGCTATAGCTTTTGCATATATCAATACTTCGCATGCCTTTTTAAATAATGAAGTTCAAATATTAATAAGAGGTAAAAAATTCAAAGGTTTAATAACAAAAAGAGTCTTTTATAAAAAAAATATTTAACTAAATTTACCCTTGAAGAATTATTATTAGTTATTGATAAATAAATCATTTCTAGATGAGAAACAAAATTTGTGAAGAACTCAATAATACTGACATTGGCAAATTAGTTAATCTATGCGGATGGGTAGATCGAAGAAGAGATCATGGCGGTGTAGTTTTTATTGATTTAAGAGACCATAGTGGATTCTTACAAATAACAATTAACCCTGATGATGGAGCAAATCTATTTAAACAAGCAGAAACACTAAGAAATGAGACTGTAATAATGGTTAGCGGAATTATTAATGAAAGACCTAAAGATTCAATAAATGAAAATTTAAGTACTGGAGAGTTAGAACTTAAGGTTAAAGATTTACAAATTCTGAACCAAATTCATAAAAACTTACCTTTTCCTGTATCTATTCATGATTATGAAAATACTAAAGAAGAACTTAGATTAAAGTATAGATATTTAGATTTAAGAAGAGGGAAATTACTAGAAAATTTAAAAACGAGACATAAAATTATCAAAATTGCTCGAGAATATCTTGATAATTTTGGATTTACAGAAGTAGAAACTCCATTACTTACAAAATCGACACCTGAAGGTGCGCGCGATTTTCTTGTTCCTGCACGTCTATCTAATGGGGAATTTTTTGCTCTACCTCAATCACCACAACTTTTTAAACAGTTGTTAATGGTAGGTGGCCTAGACAAGTACTATCAAATTGCAAAATGTTTCCGTGATGAAGACCTTAGAGCAGATAGACAACCAGAGTTTACTCAATTAGATTTAGAGATGAGTTTTATAACTGAAGAAGAAATAATTTCTTTTAATGAAAGACTCATAAAAAAAATATGGAAAGAAGTATTAAATATTAATTTTGATAATGATTTTCCAAGAATGACATGGCAATCAGCAATGGATAATTATGGAACTGATAGACCAGATACTAGATATCAAATGTTATTAAAAGATTTAGGAAAAGTATTAGGTGATATTGGGTTTAATATTTTCACCAAAGCAATTAAGTCTGGAGGTTCCATAAAATCTATAACAGTCAAAGGAGGTAATTCAAGTATTAGCAACGTTAGAATTAAGCCAGGAGGAGATATTTTCCAAGTAGCACAAGATGCAGGGGCTGGTGGTTTGGCCTTTATAAGGATAAGAGGAGATGAGCTTGAGACTATTGGGGCAATTAAAAATAATCTAAATGAACAGAATATAGCTGATATTTTTAAAATAACAGAAGCAAACGATGGAGACTTAATCCTCTTAGGAGCTGGAGATACACAAATTGTCAACCAGTCATTAGATAGAGTTAGACAATACATTGCAAAAGACTTAAATCTCGTAGATAAAAGCAAATGGAATTTCTTGTGGGTAACTGATTTCCCAATGTTTGAAAGAAATCAAGAGGAAAATAGATATGAAGCCTTACATCATCCTTTTTGTTCTCCTAAAAACATAAAATCTAAAGATTCTGCTAACTTGAAACAAAAAATCGAAAATTCTATAGCCAATGCTTATGACCTAGTTCTTAATGGCTTAGAATTAGGAGGTGGCTCTTTACGCATTCATGAAGCAAAATTACAACGAGAAGTCCTGAAGACGGTGGGACTTACGGATAAAGAAATTGATGAAAAATTCGGATTTTTAATAGAAGCATTAGAAATGGGTGCTCCTCCTCATGGTGGAATAGCGTTTGGCTTAGATCGTATTACTATGCTGATCATAGGTGCAGATTCAATCAGAGAAACCATTGCTTTTCCAAAAAATCAGCAAGCCAAATGTCTTCTCACAAATGCACCTTCAAATGTCTCCGAATCACAATTAAAAGAATTAGATATTGAAATAACAATTGATGAATAAGAATATATATAGATGTTCTAAAAGTTTTTTGTTTAAATAAAATATAAGGAGTATGTGCTTACTGAAAAATATTTAATGTCAAAATTTGTTTTTGTCACTGGAGGTGTAGTTTCTAGCATTGGCAAAGGAATTGTTGCTGCAAGCTTAGGGAGATTATTAAAGTCTAGAGGATATAGCGTTTCAATACTAAAACTAGATCCATATCTAAATGTTGATCCCGGCACAATGAGTCCTTTTCAGCATGGAGAAGTTTTTGTAACCGAAGATGGAGCTGAAACAGACCTAGATTTAGGGCACTATGAGAGATTCACCGATACTGCTATGACTCGCTTAAATAGTGTGACTACAGGATCTATTTATCAAGCAGTAATTAATAAAGAAAGAAGAGGCAGTTATAATGGTGGGACTGTTCAAGTAATACCTCACATAACTGGAGAAATAAGAGAGAGAATTCATAGAGTGGCATCCAACAGCAATGCAGATATTATTATTACTGAAATTGGTGGGACAGTTGGTGATATTGAATCTTTACCCTTTTTGGAAGCTATAAGAGAATTTAAAAATGATGTTAATAAAAATGATGTTGCATACATTCACGTAACATTACTTCCATACATCAAAACCTCTGGAGAAATAAAAACCAAACCAACACAACATTCAGTTAAAGAGCTGAGATCAATAGGAATTCAACCGGATTTACTTATATGCAGAAGTGATAAAGCAATAAATGAAAGTCTGAAAAAAAAGCTTAGTGGATTTTGCGGTGTCAATATTAACTCTGTAATTGAAGCATTAGATGCAGATAGCATTTATTCTGTACCTCTTTCTCTAAAAGAAGAAGGTTTGTGCAAAGAAACCCTGAAGTATCTAAACCTAAAAGATAAAGACTGTGATTTAAAAAATTGGGAAAAACTAATTCATAATCTAAGAAATCCTGGAGCTCCAATAAAAGTTGCTCTAGTAGGTAAATATATTGAACTTGGTGATGCATATTTATCCGTTGTTGAAGCTTTAAGACATGCATGCATTGAACAAAAAGCTTTTTTAGATTTACATTGGGTAAGCGCTGAAATGATAGAAAAAGAATCAGCAGAAACTTATTTAAATGAAGTTGATGCAATTGTTGTCCCTGGGGGATTTGGAAATAGGGGAGTAAATGGAAAAATTTCAGCTATAAAATTCGCAAGAGAAAATAAAATTCCATTTTTAGGCCTGTGCCTTGGTATGCAATGTGCAGTTATAGAATGGGCTAGGAATTTAGCCAATCTTCCAGAAGCATCTAGTTCAGAACTAGACCCAAAAACTCCAGATCCAGTGATACATTTATTACCTGAGCAGGAAGATGTAGTTGATTTAGGTGGAACAATGAGACTTGGAGTTTATCCATGTAGATTGACAAATAATACAACTGGAAAAAAATTGTATGATGAAGATGTTATTTATGAAAGACATCGTCATAGATATGAATTTAATAATTACTACAAACAGAGTTTTTTAAATTCTGGATACAAAATTAGTGGTACATCTCCAGATGGCAGATTAGTAGAATTAATTGAGTTAGAAAATCATCCTTACTTCTTGGCATGTCAATATCATCCTGAGTTTTTATCCAGACCTGGCAAACCTCATCCTTTATTTAAAGGTTTAATAAAAGCTTCACAAGAAAAATCAACTCAATCAAATTAATATTCCTTATTTTTTTGAATGAAAAAAATGACAAATTTTTTACCTTTAGTCGAACAATTTCATTCATTACAAGGTGAAGGCTATCATGCTGGAAAAAGTGCTTTTTTTGTAAGATTAGCTGGTTGTAAAGTTGGCTGTTCATGGTGCGATACCAAACATTCATGGGATGAGAAAAAATACCCCTCTATATCGATTGAAAAAATAATAGAACAGATAAAAATTGCCCGGGAAAAGGGAGCGTCCTTTTGCGTTATTACTGGTGGTGAACCATTACAACATAACTTAGATAAGTTTTGCAAAGGCATAAAACAAATGACTATGGGAGAAAAACAAAACTCAATGAAAATTCATATTGAAACAAGTGGAGTTAACTCAATATCAGGAACTTATGACTGGATTACTTTGTCTCCTAAAAGACACTCACCTCCAAAAAATTATTATTTGAAAAAATGTAATGAAATAAAAATAATCATAAATGAGAAAAAGGATATTGAATTTGCTATCCAAATAAAAAAAGAAATTTTAAAACAATGTCGATTCTCAAGAATCGAATATGGCTTAAAAAAAGAGGATAAAATGTATTATTTACAGCCAGGCTGGAACAATGAGGATGGGTTTTCTCTTGCTATTGATTTCGTAAAAAATAATCCTGATTGGAAATTGAGCCTTCAAACTCACAAATACTTAAAAATTAAATGAAATTATATGACTTTTAAAAATAAATCAATAGTAGTTTTATTATCTGGGGGGCTAGATTCTTCTACTGTTACTAGTATCGCAAAAAAATCCAAAGCTAAAATTTTTGGCCTTTCATTTGACTATGGTCAACGGCATAAAAAAGAATTGCATTCTGCATCAATAATGGCAAAACACTTTGATATCGAAGAATTTAAAATTATTAAGCTTGACTTATCCTTATGGGGAGGATCTTCTTTAACTGATACTCAAAAAAATATTCCAATAGAAGGGATTCAAACTAATAAAATTCCTAATACCTATGTTCCTGGGAGAAATACTATCTTCATTTCTGTAGCATTAAGCTACGCCGAAGCAATAGATGCTGATTATATTGGATTAGGAGTCAATGCACTGGATTATTCTGGGTATCCTGATTGCAGACCTGACTACATTAAAAAATTTCAAGAACTAGCAGATCTTGCTAACAAAAGAGGACGGGAAAATAACCCAATCAAACTATGGACACCTTTAATAGATTTAAATAAAGAAGAAATTATAGAATTAGCTGTTTCCAATAATGTTCCTTTAGATAAAACATGGAGTTGTTACTCAGGCAACTCTAAACCATGTGGAAAGTGTGATAGTTGCAGAATTCGAGATAAGGCTTATCAAAAATGGATCCAAAACAGGGAATCATGAAAATAGAAAATAAGATATTAAATAAATGGATAGATCCAGAATTAATTACTCACCATCTAGCCAAACAGTTTGGAGAAGAAGGATTAGCTTGGTTAGATAGTGATGGTAAAGAAAATGGTCAATGGTCAATAATAGGAGTCAAACCAAAAAAAATAATCCAGTCAAGAGATAAAAACAACTCAAGCAAAGATAAGAATCCTTTTAATAATTTAAAAAATATTCAAGAAGGGTTTTGGATGGGATGGTTAAGCTATGAAGCTGGTGCATATATTGAACCAAAAAATCCATGGAGAACGACTGATATGGCAACTTTATGGATTGCATCATATGATCCAATCATTAAATGCAACCTGGTTAAAAAAGAAATAATTATTGAAGGAACGAATTCTGATGAACTGATAAAATATCAAAATATAATCAGTAATATAAATGTCGAAGAGGAAAAAATTGCTATTAAAATAAATATGAAGTTCGATTTTTCAAAAATCAACTTAGAGGAAATAAGTAAAAAATTTCAGGAAAATATTTTAAAAGTAAAAAAATTAATATCAATAGGAGATATATTTCAAGCCAACCTAACAACCAAATGTGAAGTTAAAACCCTAGAAACCTATAGTCCGCTGAATATATATTCGAAAATTCGACATAAATTAAAAGCTCCTTTTGGAGGGATAATAATTAATAATTTTGATAACAATGAAGAAGCAGTATTATCTACATCACCAGAAAGATTTATAAAACTAGATAGTGAAAATTATGTAGAGTCAAGACCTATTAAAGGAACAAGATCTAGAGCTAAAGATATCAATCAAGACGCTCTTAATGCAATCGAATTAATTACAAATGAAAAAGATAGAGCTGAAAATATTATGATTGTTGACCTCCTGAGAAATGATTTAAGCAAGGTATGCGAAATAGGAAGCATTATCGTACCTGAAATATTAAAACTTGAAAGTTTCTTAAAAGTTCATCACCTTACATCTGTTATAAGGGGAAGATTAAAAAAAGATAAAACATGGATCGACTTGCTCAAAGCCTGTTGGCCAGGAGGATCTATTACTGGAGCACCAAAATTAAGATCATGCCAAAGACTTTTTGAATTAGAAGAATGTGAGCGTGGCCCTTACTGTGGGTCATTTATTAAGCTTGATTGGAATGGAGAATTAGACAGTAATATACTAATCAGATCATTTATGGTAAAGAACAAAACAATAAATATCTATGCTGGTTGTGGAATAGTAAGTGATTCAAATCCTGAAGAAGAAACTGAAGAATTAAAATGGAAGCTGTTGCCATTAATTGATTCATTAAAATGACAGGAAGTATAGGTTGGTATAAAAATCAATGGTTAGATATTAATAATATTTTTATTTCGGCAAGTGATCGAGGGTTAAAATTTGGGGACGGGATTTTTGAAACTGTATTAATCAAGAATAAAAAACCTATCCTTTTTGATGAACATATAAAAAGGCTAGAAAACAGTAGCAGAATTTTAAATATAAATCTCAAACTAAATAAACTAAATCTAAAAAGAGTTATTAATGAGGGGATTGCGAAGTTATGTCTTAAAGAAGATGAATTTGGATCAGTCAGGTTAAATTATAGTAGAGGAACTAACAAAGGTAGATCATTAAAAATAAATAGCACTTCAATTAAAAATAGTATAGATAATTTATGGTTAGAGTTTTATCAAATACAACCTGAATTTTCTCCAATCAGTGTTTATATCAGTCAACAAGAAAAAAGAAATGAATTTAGTTTACTAAGTAAATGTAAGACATTTTCATATAACCAATCAATACAAGTATTATTAGAGGCTAACCAAAAATCTTTCGATGATTCAATTCTATTAAATACATCTGGTGAGTTATGCTGCGGAAGCACTTTTAATCTTTTAATTAAAAGGAATAAACATTGGATAACTCCCAGAAAAGAAAGCGGTTGTCTAGAAGGAATAATGGTTGAAAAGGCTTTAAAATTAAAAATCGCAAAAGAACAATTAATTTTTCCAGAATTTCAAGAAGATGACATTATTATTGCAATAAATAGCTTATCTTGTAGACAAATCAATAAGGTAAATGATTTAAAACTTCGATCAAATTTTGATCCGATTTATTTTTGGAAATTATTATATAATTGAACTTGATTGATATCCGTTAAATAAACCTCAGATAGTTTAGTCATATTATTATTTACCTTAAAATTAACAATTTCTCCAATTACCACTATAGAAGGAGATAAATATTGTTGATCTTTAATTATATCAACAAGATTTTTTAATTCTGCAATTATGTATTTTTGATTTTTTAATGTAGCTTCTTGAATTACGGCACATTTAGTATTTTTATCTATACCTCCTATAATCAATTCTTGAACAATATATTCAATATTTCTTATACCCATATAAATTACTAAGCTATCTGAGGATTTAGCTAATTCTCTCCAATTAACACTTTTTTTTTCCTTATCTATTTGCTCATGTCCAGTTACAAAAGTTACTGAACTTGCAGCATCTCTATGAGTTAATGGAATTCCACAATATGAAGGGGCAGCTATACCAGAAGTTATACCAGGAACAATTTCAACTGAAACTCCATGTTTTTCTAAGAAAGATACTTCTTCACCACCTCTAGAAAAAACAAAAGGATCTCCACCTTTTAGCCTTACAACATTTTTTCCTTCTTTTGCTAATTTTAAAATAAGAGAATTAGTTTCGGCTTGGGGAACAGAGCACTTACCAGCTCTTTTCCCAACATGAAAAATTTCTGTATTGTTTCCTGCTTCTTTTGTTATCTCAGAAGGGATTAGAGCATCATGAACTAAAGCATCACAATTTTTTATAAGTCGCAAGGCTTTTAGAGTTAAAAGCTCAGGATCACCGGGACCTGCTCCTACCAAATAAACAATACCGGGCACATTAATCTTCATTAACAAGTATGGTAGTAGAAGTTAAACGAAATGAATGTAAATATTGTGAAAGAAAGTTTATTTAAACCAAACAAAAAATTTACTCTACTTAGTGCTTTTGTCACTCTTTTAAATGATCGTTTAAGCGAAAGTATTCTACTACCTATTTTACCGTCTTTCGTTTTACTTTTTGACTCTAAAGCTAGTACTTATGGTTTACTATCTTGTACTTACCAATTAGCACAATTTACAGCGTCTCCTTTTATTGGGCTTATGAGTGATAGGTTTGGCAGAAGACCAGTAACGCTTTTTTGTATTACTGGTTCAATAATAGGAATATCCTTATTATCTTTTACAGTTCTATACAACTGGTCAACCTCTATAGCGGCTATACCGTTATTTTTATTATTCATAGCAAGACTTATTGATGGTTTAAGCGGTGGGACTGCAGCTACAGCAACAACTATACTTGCAGATATTTCAAGCCCTGAAAAAAGAGCTAAAACATTTGGGCTAATTGGAGTGGCTTTTGGTTTAAGTTTTTTCTTAGGCAATATTTTCGTAGTAATTTTTGCAAAAAATACTAATAATAATTTTATTATTCCCGTCTTGATTGCATCAATTATTCCAATTATAAACTTTCTTTTAGTCTTCTTTTATTTACCAGAAACAAAACCTGATAATAATTTAAATAAACCAAAACCAATTTTAAAAAATCCTTTAAAACAATTATTTACAGTATTTAAAGAAGAAAAGATTAGAAAACTCTCTTTAGCATTTTTTATTTATTTTATAGCCTTTACTGGACTAACAAATATCCTAATTTTTTTCCTTCAGGAATCTCTCAATTGGACCACAAAAGCATCTAGTGGAACGCTGGTAGTAGTTGGAGTAATTGCAATAATTGTTCAAGGTGGGCTTATTGGTCCTTTAGTAAAACAATTCGGAGAAATGAGATTAACTTTAATTGGGGCTGGATTTATTTTGATAGCATGCTCTTTTTTAATTACTACACCTAAAGAAAATGCAACAATAAATATTTATTCAGCTGTTTCATTTTTAGCAATTGGGGCTGGATTAATTACACCAACTTTAAGAGCACTAATATCAAAGAAATTAGATATCAATAACCAAGGATCTATTCTAAGTAATTTACAGGGCCTACAAAGTCTTGGTGGGGTTTTAGGGATTGCAATGGCTGGTAGAGTTTATGATAGCTTTGGACCTAAATCACCATTTATTGCTGGTTCCATTATCTTGATTTTCATGATATACCTTATTGCAGAGGGTAAAAATAACAATTCTATTTATGGTCAAAAAACAAAAGTATTTTTATGAAGAACCAGGCTGATAATTTTATAAATAGAGAATTAAGTTGGATTGAATTCAATAAAAGAGTACTCCTAACTAGTATGGAAAAAGAATACAAAGTTCTTGATAAAGTAAAATTTTGCTCGATTTTTAGCAATAATCTTGACGAATTTTTTATGGTAAGAGTAGCCTCTTTAAAGGCTCAAGTTGAAGCAGGAATCAACAAAGAAAGTATTGATGGACTTACTCCAAAAGAGCAATTAAAAAAAATAAATAAAGAGGTAAAAAGTTTAACTACGCTTCAAGAAAACTATATTAATAATGAATTAGATAATGAACTCAAGAAACAAGGGATTTTTATAAAAAGATATAAGGAACTAAGTGAAAATCAGAAAAATTGGTGTAATAACTTCTTTACTACCTCTATATTTCCTTTATTAACTCCACTAGTAGTTGATCCTGCACATCCGTTCCCTTTTATAAGTAATTTAAGCCTCAACTTAGCAGCTGTAATTAAGGATAGGGAAAATTCTAGAAATCAGTTTGTCAGAATAAAAATACCAACAAAAAATATAGATCGATTTATACAAATTCCTAATGAAATAATTGAAAATAGTTATGAAAACCATCACTTTTTTATAACTGTTGAAGATTTAATCGGGAATAATATAAATGCTTTATTTAACGAAATGGAATGCATAAATTACTCTTTTTTTAGGGTTACAAGAGATGCAGATCTAGAATTAAAAGAACTTGAAGCTGATGATCTTCTCCTAGCAGTTGAACAAAGTTTACAGAAGAGAAGATTAGGTGGCGACGTAGTTAGATTAGAAGTCGAAGCGGACATTCCAGAGAGCATTTTAAAATTACTCATTGAGAGTATCTCAATACAAAAAGAATATATATACTTTTGCAAAAGTTTATTAGGCCTTGACGATTTAAATCAGCTAACAAAAATTAATAGATATGATTTAAAAGAAAATCTCTTAATAGGAAAGACTCACTCGCAATTGAAGTATTTAGATTCCCCTTCAAATAAAAACTTTAATTCTATTTTCAAGATACTTAGGAAACAAGATATCCTTCTTCATCATCCATATGACTTATTTAAAACTTCAGTTGAGGAATTCATAAACAGAGCAGCAGATGATCCACTTGTTATGGCTATAAAAATTACTTTATATCGAGTCTCAAAAGATTCACCTATTATTGCAGCTTTAATGAGAGCTGCCGAAAATGGGAAAGAGGTCATGACTCTTGTTGAACTCAAAGCAAGATTTGATGAAGATAATAATATTCAATGGGCGAAACAACTTGAACAAGCCGGAATTCATGTTGTATATGGAATTATAGGATTCAAAACTCATACAAAAATAGCTTTAATAGTTAGAAAGGAAAAAGGCAGTTTAAGAAATTATTTTCATATAGGAACAGGAAATTATAATTCAAATACTTCAAGATTTTATACAGATTTGGGGTTGCTTTCAACAGACCCTGATATTGCTTCAGATTTAATCGAATTATTTAATTACCTCTCAGGATTTTCAAAACAAAAATCGTATCAAAAATTATTAGTATCTCCATCATCATTAAGAGAAAAATTCATATTTCTCATAAAGAGAGAAATTCAATATGCAGAAAACGGAAAACAAGCTGAAATAATTGCAAAAATGAATTCACTAGTAGACCCTGAAATTATTCAGTTACTTTATTTAGCTTCTCAAAAAGGGGTAAAAATTAGTCTCATCGTTAGAGGCATTTGCTGTTTATATCCTCAAAGAAAAAATATAAGTGAAAATATAACAGTCATAAGCATTATTGGACATTTCCTTGAACATTCCCGAATTTTTTGGTTCTGTAATAACGATAATCCTGAAGTTTTTATTGGCAGTGCAGATTGGATGAGAAGAAATTTAGATAGAAGAATAGAAGCTGTTACTCCTATAGAAGATTTAAACTTGCAATCAAAAATATACAATCTTCTCCAAACCTACATGAAGGATAATTACTTTGCATGGATAATGCACCAAGATGGTTCTTACGAAAAAAAATCATTAGGATCACACAAAAATCTCTCTCAAATTGAACTTATAGAAAAATGGCATAATTATTGATTTTTATAACATTTTTAAAAAATACTTAATATTTTAAAAAATTTTATATTTACATAAAACCTTTTGATATCAAGAGGTTTAAGGAATTTATCAATAAAAAACATTTTTTTGTCTTTAAAGTTTCAACGTAAAAGTAGTTTTTATTTCGATTTCAGTGCTAGTTTTTTAAAAAATCCATTTAGGAGGCCAGGGTGATGGGGATCCCTCTGGAATCTGCAAAGAGTTCTTCAAATAATAATATTGAAGAACCTAGATTACCAAACACTGCGGGCAAGACCCGTCAAACAAAATCCAGCTTATCTGCAAAACAGAATCAAAAGAGATCTGTAAGAGTCGCTTCAGATTCTATTGGTTATTACTTGAGTAGTATTGGCAGAGTTCCTCTTCTAACTCCAGCAGAGGAAATAGAATTAGCTCATCATGTTCAGAACATGAAAAAATTACTAAATACTCCAGAGGCTGAGAGAACAACAAAACATCGATCTCAAATCAGGATAGGCAAAAAATCTAGAGATAGGATGATGTCAGCAAACTTAAGGCTGGTAGTATCAGTTGCCAAAAAATATCAAAATCAAGGATTAGAATTATTAGACCTAGTCCAAGAGGGAGCTATTGGATTGGAAAGAGCTGTAGACAAATTTGATCCTGCAATGGGATATAAGTTTTCTACGTACGCTTATTGGTGGATTAGGCAAGGAATGACAAGAGCTATTGATAATAGTGCTAGAACAATACGTTTGCCAATCCATATCAGTGAAAAACTATCTAAGATGAGACGGGTATCGAGAGAATTGTCACATAAATATGGGAGGCAGCCTAGCAGATTAGAATTGGCAACCGCAATGGGAATAGAACAAAAAGATTTAGAAGATTTAATTTCTCAAAGTGCTCCTTGCGCTTCTCTTGATGCCCATGCAAGAGGAGAAGAAGACAGAAGCACACTTGGTGAACTTATTCCCGATCCAAATTGCGAAGAGCCAATGGAAGGGATGGATAGAACTATTCAAAAAGAACATTTAGGTACTTGGCTTTCTCAATTAAATGAAAGGGAACAAAAAATTATGAAACTTAGATTTGGCCTGGATGGAGAAGAACCATTAACACTTGCCGAAATAGGCAGGCAAATTAATGTTTCTCGAGAAAGAGTAAGACAATTAGAAGCTAAAGCTATATTGAAACTAAGAGTAATGACTACTCATCAACAAGCGGCTTAAACTACATTGTTAAAATTTGCACTAATTTTACTGTATATATTTTCAATATTTTTAATATCAATTATTTATAAAAAATTTACTGAAGATAACAAAGAAGCTCTAAGAAAAATAATACATATTGGAATGGGACCTTTAATACCTATTGCACAATATTTACAAATTGATCAAAATTCAGCCCTCACATTTACAGCTATTATTTCCATATTAATTTTCTTAAATTACTCATACAAATTCTTTCCATCAATTGAAGACGTAGATAGAAAAAGTTTTGGAACTTTATTTTATTGTATTAGTTTATTTATTTTAATTTTCTTTTTCTGGGAAAAAGATCCTTACGCATTGATGGCAGGATTTTTTATAATGACTTTTGGCGATGGATTAGCTGGTTTAATAGGAAAAAACTTAAAATCAAAACATTGGATTTTTTTTAAGCAAAAAAAATCTTTATTAGGGACAGCTACAATGTTCTTAACAAGTTTGTTAGTAGTTTGTTCCTTAGCTTACATCCAAAAATATAATTTTAATATAAATCTTTTGATGATTGCTTTTATTGCTACTGCACTTGAACAATTTAGTGTAATAGGAATAGATAATTTTTTAGTTCCTCTTGCCTCAGCAATTTATTTCAATATTTTCGTGACTAATACATAACTTACACAATAGAATTGTATAAAATCTCAAGTAATTGTTTTGTTGTTTCTATATCAATACATGCATCTGTAATGCTTCTGCCAAATTCAAGATCTTCTTTTTTTAAAAGTTTTTGATTTCCCTCTTTTATATGACTTTCAAGCATAACCCCTAAAATATTTTTTTCACCATTAGCTATTTGATTAGCAACATTTCTAAGTACATCAGATTGCTTTCGGAAATCTTTATTTGAATTTCCATGACTACAATCAATCATCACTTTGTGAGGAAGACAAAATTGCTTTAATTCAGAGGAAATTCTATTAACATGATGAGTTTCAAAATTGGGACCTTTTGAACCACCTCTTAAAACTATATGACCATCTGGATTACCTGTTGTATTAACAATTGAAGCCATACCATTACCATTGACACCTAAAAAATGATGAGATTTTGAAGCTGACTGCATGGCATTAATTGCAGTATTAAAAGAACCATCGGTTCCATTTTTAAATCCAATAGGCATTGATAACCCTGATGCCATTTCCCTATGAGTTTGACTTTCAGTTGTCCTTGCACCGATGGCTGTCCAACTAATCAAATCAGCAATATATTGAGGAACAATTGGATCTAATAATTCTGTAGCAGAAGGTATTCCACGAGTTGCTAAATATGAAAGCAAACTTCTTGCTCTTCTTAAACCAGTATTAATATCGTAAGAATCATCTAGATGAGGATCATTTATAAGTCCCTTCCAGCCAACAGTTGTCCTTGGTTTTTCAAAATATACTCTCATTACAATTTCTAATTTATCTTTATAAATTTCTCGAAAATTTTGAATATATTTTGAATATTCCTTAGCTGCTTCTATATCATGAATTGAACATGGACCAACGATGACTAAAAGTTTTGGGCCATTATTATGCAAAATATTTTGTATCGATCTTCTTGTTTTAGATACTGTGGTAGCAGAGTTGTGATCTAAAGGTATATCATTATGTAATCTGCTTGGAGGTATTAATGGACGTGTTTCAACAACATGTAAATCTGATGTCTTTTCTAAAGCTGGATTATTTGATGATGTCGTCATTGATTAATAAAGAAGTTTTAATATTTTAAAAAGCATTTATGAATACTCTCCTTATCAATATTAAAAATAACAATAGATTAGGCATTAAACCTTACTAATGAAGAATTTGGAAACATTGCTCAAAGATTATGCAGATCACGTAGCTGAAAGAGCTGCTCAAGGTATACCTCCTTTACCACTAAATTCAGAACAAACAAATTGCGTTACTGAATTATTGGAACAAGATAGTAATTTCGATAGCTCATATTTACTTGATTTGTTAATAAATAGAGTACCACCAGGTGTTGATGAAGCAGCATATGTAAAAGCAAGCTGGCTTACCGCTATTGCCCATTGCGAAAAACATTGCAAATATATTAACCCTGAGAAAGCAGTTGAAATACTGGGAACAATGATAGGAGGATATAATGTTAATTCTCTGGTTGAAATACTTAAAGGAGAAAACAGTTTATTAGCTAAAAAAGCAGCAGAAGTTTTAAAAAATATCATTCTTGTTTACGATTCAGCGAATGATATTTATGAATTGTCTCAAAATAATATTTATGCAAAAGACGTAGTAAATAGTTGGGCAAATGCAGAATGGTTCAAAAGTAAAAAAGTTCTCCAACAAGAAATTACTTGCCTAGTATTTAAAATTGATGGGGAGACAAATACAGATGACTTATCTCCTGCAGTTCATGCGACAACACGTCCAGATATACCAATGCACGCATTGGCTATGCTCGAATTTAAAAAGAATGATGGATTAGAAATTCTTAATAATCTTAAAAAACAAGAGATCCAAATTGCTTATGTTGGAGATGTAGTGGGTACTGGGAGTTCAAGAAAATCTGCTATTAATTCACTTATTTGGCATATAGGCGAAGATATTCCATTTGTCCCAAATAAAAAAACTGGAGGAATAATAATTGGAGGCAAAATAGCTCCTATTTTCTTTAATACCGCTCAAGATTCAGGAGCACTCCCAATCGAGACTGATGTATCTCAAATGAACACAGGAGATTTAATAAAAATATTTCCTTATGAAGGCATTATTAAAAAAATTGAAAAAAATACCAACACTGAAGTTTTAATAAGTCAATTCGACTTGTTCCCATCAACTATTACTGATGAAATTCAAGCTGGCGGAAGAATTAATCTCATGATTGGAAGGTCACTCACAGACAAAATTAGAAACAAATTAGATTATCAACCTAGTGAAATATTTATAAGACCAGATAGTCCAAAAGAAATTAATTCTGGCTTTACTCAGGCACAAAAAATAGTAGGTAAAGCATGCGGTCTAAAGGGCGTTCGACCTGGAATGACCTGTGAACCAATTATGACGACAGTTGGCAGTCAAGATACTACTGGACCAATGACTAGGGATGAACTTAAAGAACTAGCCTGTTTAGGATTCACTGCAGATTTAGTTATGCAAAGTTTTTGCCACACAGCTGCATATCCTAAACCAGTAGACCTTGTAACACATAAAGAATTACCTGACTTTATATCTCAACGAGGTGGGGTGGCCCTAAAGCCTGGAGACGGGATAATTCATAGCTGGCTTAATAGAATGCTCCTCCCTGATACTGTTGGTACAGGTGGAGATAGTCATACAAGATTCCCTCTTGGAATTTCATTTCCTGGAGGCTCGGGCATAGTTGCCTTTGCTGCTGCAATAGGATCAATGCCATTAAATATGCCAGAATCTATACTAGTAAAATTTACGGGAGAACTATTACCAGGCATTACATTAAGAGATTTAGTTAATGCAATCCCTCTTTTCGCGATTAAAAAAGGCCTTTTAACGGTTGAAAAAGCAAATAAAAAAAATATATTTAACGGGAAAATCATGGAAATTGAAGGATTACCTAAATTAAAACTTGAACAGGCTTTTGAACTAACTGATGCGACTGCTGAACGCTCATG
Source organism: Prochlorococcus sp. AG-409-A22 (assembly GCA_003216135.1). Classification (GTDB taxonomy): domain Bacteria; phylum Cyanobacteriota; class Cyanobacteriia; order PCC-6307; family Cyanobiaceae; genus Prochlorococcus_A. The sequence continues at coordinate 26,383 of QCJI01000009.1, forward strand.
CGCTGGAAGCACAATACTTTTATCCCAGGAAACTGTTCAAGAATACATAAGAAGCAATATTTCCCTGCTAGAAAAAATGATTGAGAGCAATTATGAAGATTCAAAGTCGATATCAAGACGAATTAATGATATGAAAAATTGGTTAAAGAAACCGGAATTAATTCAGCCAGATCAAAATGCCAGTTACGAAGAAATAATTGAAATTGACTTATCACAAGTTACACAACCTATAGTTGCTTGCCCCAATGATCCAGATAATGTGAAAGAAATTATAGATGTTGCAAATACAAATATTGATGAAGTATTTATAGGTTCTTGTATGACAAACATTGGTCATTACAGGGCTGCCGCAAAAGTTCTTGAAGGTGTGAAAAATTTAAAAGCAAAACTATGGATTTGTCCACCAACAAAAATGGATGAGGATACTCTAAAAAATGAAGGTTACTATGAAATATTTCAAAAATGTGGTGCAAGATTAGAGTTGCCTGGATGTTCTTTATGCATGGGAAATCAAGCCAGAGTAGATGAAGGATCAGTCGTATTTTCTACGAGTACAAGAAATTTTGACAATAGGCTTGGCAAAAATGCTCAAGTCTTTTTAGGGAGTGCTGAATTAGCAGCAGTTTGTGCACTTCTTGGAAAAATCCCTGAAATAGAAGAATATCAGGATATTACTAAAAATAAAATAAATCCATATTCAGATGAACTTTATCGCTATCTTCAATTTGATGAAATTGACGATTTCAGCTTGTCAAAATGATCATGGACTATGCAAAACCTTCTAAAAGAAAATATTCAAAAAACAGGTAATAAATCTTCTCGTAGCATTAAAAAATTACTCAAACAAAGATCTTTTGTTGTCGCCATATCACTTTTATTAACAGGCTTAGGAGCATCCATAACAAGCATATCCTTTAAAACTGGAATTTATTTTATTAACAATTGGAGATTAGCGTTATTAGAACAATTTCCATCTATTGCAGTTCTACCAATTTTTGGTGCTATTGGAGGTGCCTTGGCAGGGTTTTTAATAAAAAATTTTGCTCCAGCGGCAAAAGGTTCGGGAGTCAGTCAAATAATGGGTTTCTTGAGGCATAAAAAAGTTCCAATGAATCTAAGAGTAGGATTAGTAAAGCTCATATCTGGCATTATCGCCATTGGTAGTGGCTTCCCATTGGGCCCAGAAGGTCCTTCAGTTCAAATGGGTGGATCTGTTGCTTGGCAAATGGCAAAATGGCTTAAGGCTCCATTAGCCTTTAGAAGGGTTATAGTCGCTGCGGGAGGTGGAGCAGGAATAGCTGCCGTTTTTAGCGCCCCACTAGGAGGCTTTGTTTATGCAATAGAAGAATTATTAAACTCTGCCAGACCAGTAGTTTTATTATTAGTTTTAATCACAACCTTCATAGCCGATTCTTCTGCTGATATTATTCAAGCCTTAGGTTTAGATCCTAAAGCAGGAGGATTTGATTTCAACTTAGGATTTTTAATCCAAAAAGAATATGACCCATCCGTATTTTTCTTACCGATTGATTTTCTTTATCTCGTTTTGCTTGGTGTAATTGTTGGGATTTTTGCAGAGCTTTATAGCAGATATGTTCTTCTAATGCAAAATCTTGGAAAAAGGTGGTATAAAAATAAATTTGTTTTAAAAATGAGTATTTGTGGGCTTATTTTAGGAACTATATATTCTTTCTTACCAAGCACTTTTCACAATTTAGATGAATTGCAAAAGATAATAGCTGAACAGAATACAAGTATTGGTATTGCGCTCTTAGCTGTATTAGTACTATTTATTACTACAGGCTTAGCTGCTTCATCAGGCGCACCTGGAGGGCTATTCTATCCAATGCTCACTTTAGGAGGCGCTATTGGGCTAATAATGGGGAGCTGGGTGGAAATCGCAACAGGTCATGCACCAAGTACTTATATATTTGCTGGAATGGGTGCTTTTGTAGCTGGCTGCTCGAGAACACCAATCACAGCAATGTTTTTGGCCTTTGCATTAACCAAAAATTTATTAATTATGAAGCCCGTTCTCATTAGCTGCATTGCAAGTTTCCTAATAGCAAGAGCATTTAATGAAGAATCAATTTATGAAAGACAAATTCAGATTGAATTAGAAGATTAAGAATTATTTGTCAATCAAAAACAGCAGTTTTGCTGTTATAAACAAAAACTTGATGATTTAAATGTAATCTAACAGCCCTTGCCAAAGCAATTCTTTCAATGTCCCTACCTTTTCTAATCAAATCATCAACTTCATCTCTATGACTTACATTGACAGTACATTGTTCTATAATTGGGCCCTCATCCAGATCTTGAGTGACATAATGTGCAGTGGCACCAATTAATTTAACACCCCTCTTCCATGCACGATGATATGGTTGAGCTCCCTTGAAAGCAGGTAAAAAAGAATGATGAATATTTATTACTGAAGAGAAGTCTTTTAAAAAAGAATCACTCAAAATTTGCATATATTTAGCTAGTACAACAAGGTCCACATCAAATTGTTCTAACAATTTTAAAATCTGATCTTCAACATCAGATTTCGGTGAATTAACAGTATCAAAATAAAAAAATTGTGAATTAAAGTCTTTCGCAATACTTTCAAGATCAGGATGATTAGAAATTATTAGTGGAACATTTATTTTGAGTTCGCCATTTCTTACTCTCCAAAGTAAATCAATTAAACAATGATTTTGTTTACTCACAAAAATAGCAACATTGGGAATCTCATCTGAATAATTAATATTAAATTTTCCATTGATATCAAATGCAATTTTTTGAAATTTATCAAAAATCTCTTTTCTGTTAATTATTGAATGGATACTATTCCATTCAATCCTGCTAAGAAATAGTCCTGCATCTTGATCTGTATGATGATCTGAGTGCTTGATATTTCCACCATAATCCGATATCCAACTTGTAAGTTTACTGACAAGACCTGGACGATCAGGACAAACAATTTTGAATATAATTGAGGGAAGTTCCAAAGAAAAATTTAATTATTTAATCAAATAAGTAAGTACATCTAATATATCAATGAAAAGACTAAAAGAAAATTTTCACAAACCACATGTACTTATTGTAGGTGCTGGCATCATAGGAAAATTTAACGCAATAGAACTTGCTGAATTAGGGTATGAAATAACAATTGCAGATCCAGCTTTAGATAAAAACAGTACTAGTGCTGCATTAGGTCTTCTAATGGGAAATATGTATCAAAAAAGAAATGGTAGAAGTTGGATACTTAGAAAACAAAGTCTTGAATTATGGCCAAAATGGATCACATTATTGCAAGAATTTAATACAGAATTACATATAGAAAAACCATTAATACAGTTGACGACAAATGATGCAAAATTTGAAAAGCTAAAGAAATTTGTTAATGAAAATAAAAATCAGGGACTTGAAGTTTTAGAAAAAGACTCAATTTTAATTAAGAATATAAATAAAACTTTCAAAACAAAAAATATAAAAGGAATCATTTCAAACAACGATGGAAGAATAGATCCTCTATCATTATTAGACACATTAAATGTTTACCTAAAAAATAAAAAAATAAATTTTTTAAAAGATGAAATAATAAAAATTAAAAAATTAAATAGACAGTGGATTGCAACTTCAAGAAACAATAATGAAATCAAAACTGACGCAATTATCTTATGCAATTCACTTAATGCCCTGAAATTAATAGGCGACAAGCCTCATAAAGTCCAATTAAAACCAGTTTTAGGACAAGCTATAGAAATTTACGTAGATGAAAAAGAAGTTGATTTTTTGTCCCTTCCAAAGCATTTCAATATTAATGGTAAAAACATTCTTACCTTAAGTAAAAATAAAATTATTATTGGTTCTACAGATGAATATCATAATAAACCAGAAGATAATGCCTTCGAAAAACTTACTGATTTTCTAGAACATCAACCTATATGGCTTAGTAAAGATAAAATTACTAGAAAATGGTTTGGTATAAGATCTCGCCCATTAGGAGAACCATCACCAATTCAGAAAAATTTAGAAGAGGGGTTGATTTTGTGTACAGGATTTTATAAAAACGGATTTTTACTCGCCCCAGCATGCTCTAATTGGGTTTCTAGTGAACTGAAAAAATACTTTCTTTAATCTTCCTTTGTCTCTGTAAAATCTGCATCAATAACGTCGTCTCCACCTTTCTCATTAGATTCATTCTGGTCAGGAGCACCTGCAGCAGGAGGCTGATTACCAGGTTGCTGATATACAGAAGAGCCAACAGCATAAAGTTCTTGCTGAAGTTCTTCTAACAACTTTTTCATCGATTCATAATCTTCTTTTGATGTTGCTTCTTTTAAAGCCTTACTCTTCTCCTCGACTTTAGACTTTGCATCAGCATCAATCTTGTCACCTAATTCACCAAGTTGCTTTTCTGTCTGATAAACAAGAGTTTCAGCTTGGTTTTTAAGATCTATTTTTTCCCTCTTTTCTTTATCTGCAGATGCATTGGATTCTGCATCTTTAACCATTTTGTCAACTTCATTATCAGATAAAGTAGAAGCGCCAGTTATAGAGATACTTTGTTCTTTTCCACTTCCTTTATCTTTTGCAGTGACGCTTAAAATACCATTTGCATCAATATCAAATGTAACTTCAATTTGAGGGACGCCTCTTGGGGCTGAAGGTATACCATCCAATCTAAAAGTACCTAAGCTTTTGTTATCAGATGCCATCTCTCGTTCACCCTGTAAAACGTGAATTTCTACATTCGTTTGGCCATCAACAGCTGTTGAATAAGTTTCAGATTTTTTGGTAGGGACTGTTGTATTTCTATTAATCATTTTCGTCATTACTCCTCCCAAGGTTTCTACTCCAAGAGAAAGTGGTGTAACATCAAGCAACAATATATCTTTAACTTCTCCAGCTAGAACTCCTCCCTGGATAGCTGCTCCCACCGCTACAACCTCATCTGGATTTACAGTTTGATTAGGTTCTTTACCTATTATTGTTTTAACTAAATCTAATACTGCTGGAATTCTTGATGAACCTCCTACCATTACAACCTCATCAATTTCGCTTGTTGAAATTTTTGCATCTTTAATGGCTTGTTCTACAGGAGTCCTACATCTATCAATTAAAGAAGCAGCCAATTCTTCAAATTTCGCACGAGTTAAATTCAAATCAAGGTGTTTTGGCCCCTCAGGAGTAGCTGTTATAAAAGGTAAATTTATTTCACTTTGTGTGGCATTAGAAAGCTCAATTTTAGCCTTTTCAGCGGCTTCAGTTAAACGTTGTAAAGCTTGCTTATCTTGTCTGAGATCAATTCCCTCATTTGATTTAAATGCGCTAGCTAAATGATCAACAATACACTTATCGAAATCATCTCCACCCAAATGAGTATCTCCAGATGTTGAGAGAACCTCAGTTACTCCATCTCCTGCTTCAATCACAGAAACATCAAATGTTCCTCCACCAAGATCAAAAACAAGTATTTTTTCATTTTCTTTATCTAAACCATAAGCCAAAGCAGCGGCAGTAGGCTCATTAACTATTCTGAGTACTTCTAAACCAGCAATTTTTCCTGCATCTTTTGTAGCCTGTCGTTGAGAATCATTAAAATAAGCAGGCACAGTTATTACTGCCTGAGTTACTTTTTCACCAAGATATTTTCCTGCATCTTCTGCTAATTTTCTTAAAACTTGAGAACTTACCTCTTCAGGAGAAAACTGTTTATCTAAAATAGGACATTTTAATTTTACACTTGAGCCAGATTTTTCAACTGAATAACTTACTTCTTTCGATTCTTCATTTACTTCGTCAACCCTTCTACCGACGAAACGCTTTGCAGAATAAAAAGTATTTTCAGGATTCATAACAGCTTGTCTTTTTGCAATCTGGCCAACAAGCTGGTCTTTATTTTTTGTATATGCAACAACTGAGGGTGTTGTTCGGAAACCCTCTGCATTTGCTATTACAGTAGGTTTACCACCTTCCATAACTGCGACACAACTATTAGTTGTTCCTAAGTCGATTCCAACAACCTTACCCATGGGTAAATTCTCATATTTAATATTCTCCATAATCGGTCATCGACGTCATTATTGTTACTCAAAGACGGGGTGTGGTTCCCGAACAGATTTCAAGTTTTTTCAAAATTTTTAAAAATGATTACAAGTCGAACATCATTTATTGCATTGATTGGCAATCCTGTAACTCACTCTTTATCTCCAATAATGCAAAATGCAGCCTTACAGCATTTAGGTTTAGATTTAATTTATATAGCAATCCCTTGTAAAGATGGAGATCTAAGATTAGTAATCAACTCTTTGAAAAAAATTAATTGCAAAGGTTTAAATATTACAATCCCATACAAACAAAAAGTATTTGATCTTTGTGCTGAAGTAACTCCTGTCGCAAAAACAATTAAAGCAATTAATACTCTTAAATTAAATTCTAATCAAGAATGGAGTGGAACAAACACAGATGTTGAAGGATTTATTTATCCTTTAAAAGCACTAAATTTAACAAGAAAGGAAGGAATAGTACTAGGCTCTGGAGGTGCAGCAAGATCTGTAATCCAAGGGCTCATAAATCTAAACTTCTCAAAAATTACAATAATTTCACGCAATGAAACATCTTTAAATGGATTAATGAAAAATCTTACAAATCATAGCCAAGTGAAAAGTCTACTAAATAGTGATGACCAAATTAATAATTTGATGGAAGAAACAGATTTGATTGTCAATACAACACCAGTAGGAATGACAAAAGAGTCAAATAGCAACAATAATTTATTACCGTACGGAGAAAATTTTTGGCAATCGCTAAATTCTAAAACAATAGTTTACGATCTTATTTACAACCCGGCTCCAACTCCATTATTAAAATACTGCAATAAAAAAGGATGTCGAACAATAGATGGGACACAAATGCTTATTGCTCAGGGATTAAAATCACTTTCATTTTGGACAAATGGGTTAGAAGTGCCCTTTGAAATTATGGCTAATGCATTAAAAAAATATCTTTAGGAAAAAACTAATATTAATTTTTTAATAAATTGACCATCGTAATGTATGGTAAATAATGACCAGACGCTCATTTAATTTCTTATGAGCCAAAGACCTTGTCTGAAAAAATGACCGAGCAACAAACTTATTACGAAACAATGTACATCCTCCGCCCAGATATTGCGGAAGACGAAGTTACTAAGCACATTGATAAATACAATAAACTTCTAGAAGAATTTGGAGGAAAAATACTCGATAGTCAAATGAGAGGTAAAAGAAGACTGGCATATCAAATCGCAAAACATAGAGAAGGAATCTACGTCCAATTAAGTCATCAAGGTGATGGACAACACATTTTCAAAATTGAAAAGGCAATGAGGTTAGGCGAAGATGTCATCAGGTATTTAACTGTTAAACAAGAAGGTCCTTTGCCAACTCCCAGATCTTCTAATAAAGATGCGGGAAAAACAGAAAAGGAAAATGCTGAACCTAAAAAAGACACAAAACCTAAAGATGAATCTATAGAAGAAGAAACAAAACCAAGTACTCAGGTAGCTGCTGCTGCAAAAGAAATTTCTGAAACTAAAGAAACTGGTGACAGTTAAATATTAATTATTTATTTTTTGAATTTAATTCTGCCCATATTTTATTAGACATGCCCCACATATAAATAAACCCTTCGGCTTGCTTATGGTTAAAGATGTCATCTTGACTGTAAGTCGCTAAATCTTCTCTATAAAGGGAATTATTTTCAGAAAGTCTTCCAATAACAATCGCATTACCTTTATGTAATCTAATCTTTACTCTTCCATTAACCGACCTTTGGGTAAATGAAATAAAAGCGTCTAAAGCTTGCTTTAAAGGACCAAACCAAAAACCTTGATAAACTAGTTGAGCCCATTTTTTTTCAACTATACCTTTGAAATCTATAACATCTGAGTTTAATGTTATTGTCTCTAATTCTTGATGAGCTTTGATTAAAAGTAAAAGACCAGGTGATTCATAAATCTCTCTACTCTTAATACCAACAACTCTATCTTCGATCATATCTATTCTTCCAAATCCATGGGAACCTGCAAGATCATTAGCTTTGCTTATAATCTCTACAGGATTTAATAATTCATTTCCAATTCCAATTGGAAAGCCATTTTTAAAAACAATTTCTATATCTTGTGGCGAGTTAGGTGCATCATCAATCGATGAAGTCATTGCAAAAATATCTTCAGGGGGTTCCTCCATTGGGTCTTCTAATAAACCAGCCTCAATGCTGCGCCCAAGAAGGTTGACATCAATTGAGTATGGTGATTTTTTCGATACCGGAGCAGGAATACCAAATTGTTCTCCATACAATATTGCTTCTTCCCTACTCATATTCCACTCTCTTGCAGGAGTAACTATTTTTAAATCAGGGGCTAAAGCATTAATAGCTAAATCAAACCGAACCTGATCATTTCCTTTGCCAGTACAGCCATGTGCTACTGCATCGGCATTCAATTCTCTTGCAATATTTACAAGCTTTTCAGCAATTAAAGGTCTAGCCAGAGCTGTAGATAATGGGTATTTTTCTGAATATAATGCATTTGCCCTAATAGCTGGAAAAGCATAACTCTCTATAAAAGTATCTACCAAATTACCAATAATTGATTCAGATGCGCCAGACTTTAAAGCTTTTTGTTTAATCACTTCCAAATCTTCCCCTTGCCCAAGATCGGCAACAAAAGTGACAACTTCGGCAATTCCATATTCATTCTTTAAGTATGGAATACAAACACTTGTATCAACTCCTCCAGAATATGCTAGAACCACCTTTTTTAACTGCTGCATTTAAATTACCTCCTTATACAATTTAAAATCTTGATATAATCAAGAATTACGAATCTTATTTAAAACTAATATTATTGTAACTAAAAGAGCCGGTCCAAAAACTAGTAATAAAACAAGATAGTTATTAATTAATAAAACATCAGAATAGAAATGACCAAAAAGTTTAAAGAAGATAGTCATTAAAAATGAAATAGGCCAAATTAAAAAGTATTTTAAATTTCCTTTATCAAACAAAATTTTTAAAGTGCATAATTATGTATTATCTTATATAAAGAAGATTATTTTCAATGGACCCAGATAAACTAAAACTTAAATTAAATGATATAGCTGAAGTTAATCCTGCTTTAACTTGGTACCACAGAGATGATCCAGCTCCTGTATTGCCATTGAGAGAAGAACCTGACCTCTTGTCTTGGTTAGAGAATACAGGAAGACTTGTGACGGAAGAAGAAGGAGATTCACAAGAAATTAGCACAATAGAAGAAGAGGAACTATCAGCTTTAATGGGAGAAAAAGAAGATTATAAAACTGAAGAAGACTCATCAGATGATGATTGGGAAGATTAATTTATTTAACTTTAAATCCTTATTCATCCTTAATACTTTTGCGTTAATAGTAACTTCTTATATTTTCAATGATTATATTTTTATAGCAATATTCATATTATTTTTTTTAATTTCATTATTAACTACAAAACACGGTTTAAAAATAATTACAAAATTTCGCTTATTCCAAAATATCAGGAATGCTGGTCCTTCTAGACACTTTAATAAAAAAAATACTCCAACTACTGGTGGGGTATTTATAATAATTCCTTTTTTAATTTTACTTTTACTCCTAAGTAGTAATTTTTATAAAATAAAAATAGTGCTTATATTTTTTTGTACTTTTGGTTTTTTCATTATTGGCTTGATCGATGATTATTTAAGTATTAAAAATAAAAGAAATACCGGTTTAAAATCCAGCGCAAAATTCATTTTACAATCTTTAATATCTATAATTTTTATTTTTTTCGCTTTTAGACAAGGCTATATAAATCCATTAATTATGATATCTAATAGCTGGGGAATAGATACAAATATAATAATTCTACCTATATCTTTTTTTACTTTAGTTGGCTTAAGTAATTCCGTTAATTTAACTGATGGGCTTGATGGACTAGCCTCAGGATGTAGTGCAATAGTATTTTATGGACTTGGTACCGAAATATTACTCAAAGGGCAGCAGGAATTAATTATTTTTAGTATTTTATGTTATTCAATGTCAGGCTTATGTTTGGGATTTCTAAATTTTAATAGATACCCTGCGAAAATTTTTATGGGAGACACAGGTTCTTTGAGCATAGGTGCAATTTTAGGCTCAATCTCGATCTTAACTAATAGTTTCTTCACTTTATTTATTTTCTCAGGAATATTCATTATTGAATCTTTATCTGTCATCATTCAAGTAGGATTTTTTAAAATTACAAAAAATTTATTTAATAGCGGCAAACGAATATTTTTAATGGCACCATTACATCATCATTTTGAACTTCAAGGTATTAGGGAAGCAAAAATAGTTGAAAATTTCTGGAAAATCAACATATGTCTGGTGATTTTAGGTATAGTTTTAAAAATAAAATTCTAAAAAAATTTCTTATGAGTTTTTTTACATGGAAAGATAATGGCTTAACAAGTGACTGTTCAAGTCTTGATGCAATGGCTTCTAGATTTGAAGAGACTGCAAAATTAATGAAAAAATTATCTGAAAAAGGGTTCAAACTTAAAAAAACACAAAAGGATCAATTAATAATTCACTCTGATCCAAAAGTATTTGATCAATGGGGTTTTATAAGTGAGGAACTTCCTTTTAAACAACTTTGTTTAATAGCAGATGATGAACTATTACTCGATGTTTGATATTTATCTGTGAGTGTTGCTAAATAACTACAAACATGAGTGTTCCAACTGAAATGTCTATGGACACCTTCAATACCATTTCTGCTCCAGAATTTCCATTCAGAACTGTTAGCAATTCCTTGTTCAAGGATACCTTTGAATTTATTAATATTAGTCACGTCAACCAGTAAACCATTTTTACATTTTGATTGAATTTCTTTTGGACCACCATCGTCTGTGGAAATAATTGGCAACCCACAGGAAGAGGCTTCTAGTAATGTTAAGCCAAATGGTTCTGCTAAAGCTGAATTAACAAATAGTCCTCCTCTACTAGCTGCCCACCTATATAAAGCAGGTATTTGAGCTGGAGTATGTTTTTTTGGATAAGCTACTTTTCCATACAAATTATATTTATCAATTATTTCAAAGATCTTTTGAAAAACATCTTTTTGTTGGGAATCAAGTTTTGAAGTACTATCACGACAACCCAATACCAAAATCAAATTAGTCTTTCTTTTTAATTTTTCAGATCTTCCGTATGCCTCGACTAAAGCTGGAATATTTTTCCTTCTTACAGCTCTAGCAATTGTCAACAGAGGAGGCTTTCTTAAATCCTTTAAAAAAGGAAACATCATGTCATCTATTTCAGAAGTCTCAGTTGTTGAATGAATATGATGAAATATTTTGTGGTCAACTCCAGGAGCTATTACCTTAGCTTTTAGCGAAGAAAAAGACAGATATTGAGAATATTGATGGACAGATTCCTGTTTAGTGCTCGTAACAACAACATCTGCAAATTTTAAAGCTTCTTCTTCTGCATTTATTCTCTTACTTATAAAGTACAGCTTTTCTATTTGATTCATTTTTAAACCTGCATCAAGCAATTTCCTTTGTTTTTCTCTTCCCAAGGAATGACCTGTAAAAATCAATGGGACTTTAAGATATTTACTTAATTTAACTCCTACATATCCAGCATCTGCATAATGAGCATGAATCCAATTTGGCTTATTATTCGTTTTTTTATAATAAGCAAATAGGATTTCAGTTAATTCATCTAAATAAGGCCAAAGTAATTCCTTTCTTAAATATTTGTTAGGCCCAAATTTAAATCTTAAGATTTTTAAGCCAGGTACAACGAATTCTTGTTCTTTAGAATAGTCATTGTCAACCTTACTATCTTTAATACAACGAGTAACTAAATCTACTTGGTCTACTTCAGGAGTATTAGCTAAACTTTTAACTAATTCTAATACGTATTTTGTTTGTCCTCCAGTATCTGAATCTCTACCTAATTCAAGATTTTTAGAACGAATTAAACCATGCAAATGTAAATGTAAAAACTTTAAACTCATTGTTAATCTTCCATTCAATCTCTTTAATAGAAATAATATGGATTTCTAGAGTAAATATTAAGAAAGCATAATGATTTAGATTGAATTTTATGTAATAAATGTCAAGAAAATAGGCTTAGAAAGAACTCTGAGAAATTTAAAAAACTTTCATTAATAATCAATAAATATAGAATACGAAGAAATACAACTAAAAATTTAGCTATTTGAGTACTTTTTTAAGATATTTTGCAGTATGACTACTCGGATGCATTGCAACATCTTCAGGAGTACCCTCAACAATAATTTCGCCACCTTTATCTCCTCCATCAGGGCCTAAATCAATTATCCAATCTGAACATCTAATAACATCTAAATTATGTTCAATAACGACTACTGAATTACCTTTATCAACCAAACGTTGTATAACATCCATTAATTTATGTACATCGTAAAAACTTAAACCAGTAGTTGGCTCATCAATTAAATATAAAGTTTTACCTGTTGCTCTTTTAGATAACTCTGTCGCTAATTTTACTCTTTGAGCCTCTCCTCCAGATAATGTTGGTGCTGGCTGACCTAATTTAACGTAACCAAGACCTACATCTACTAAAGTAGATAATCTATCAGCAGCTTGAGGTATCGCTGAGAAAGTTTCGGCAGCTTGTTCAACTGTCATTTCTAAAACATCAGAGATATTGAAACCTTTATATTTGACTTGAAGAGTTTCTCTATTAAAACGTGCTCCTTTGCAAACCTCACATTGCACATATACATCAGGTAAGAAATTCATTTCAATAACATTAACTCCCTGCCCTTTACATGCTTCGCATCTCCCTCCTTTTACATTAAAACTAAATTGACCAGCTTGATATCCTCTTGCTTTAGCTTCTACTGTCGCAGTAAATATCTGTCTAATTGGATCAAAAGCTCCTGTATAAGTTGCAGGGTTTGATCTCGGGGTTCTTCCTATTGGTGATTGATCAATAACAATAACTTTATCAATTGCTTTTATGCCTTTTAATTCTTTAACACCGTTAGGAAAAGGAACTTTTAATCCTAAAGAATGACACAAAGCAGGATGAAGTAATTCATTAACTAACGTACTTTTGCCACTTCCACTTACTCCAGTTACAGAAACAAGTCTACCTAAAGGAAATTCTACTGAAATATT
>QCJI01000010.1 GCA_003216135.1 Prochlorococcus sp. AG-409-A22
TTGATGATTTCTTTAAAACTATAGTTAGATTGTCCAATTCTTTTACGGTGAATTTTCATAAAGACTTAAAAAGACCGCTAGATGAGAAGTCGGCTTTAGAGCTTAAAACAAAATGCTCAAACAAATATAATAATATTCTTACTAATGATTATTATGCGTCTTTGAAGGCTTCTTATACTTACAAAGAATTAAAAGATTTTCTTTTGAAAAATAATCTTCTTTCCTTGGAAGTATTTGAGGATTGTGATCAATATTTAATTGTATATGGTAAGGTTTAAGCTTAATGAAATCACTAAATATCAGTTAAATGAGTTTAAGTAGTAAAAGTTTAAATAATGAAGATATCTTGGAGGCGGTAAATAAAAGAAGAAATTTTGCAATTATTTCACATCCAGATGCTGGAGCAGTAAAAGCTAGGGGGAATCAGAGGAAAGCTACATCAGACTGGATGGAACTAGAGAAACAAAGAGGTATTTCTATTACTTCAACTGTCTTGCAATTTGAATATGAAAGATCAGTAATAAATCTTTTAGATACTCCAGGCCACCAAGATTTTTCTGAGGATACATATAGAACATTAGCTGCCGCTGACAATGCAGTCATGTTGGAAGATGCAGCTAAGGGATTAGAACCTCAAACAAGAAAATTGTTTGAAGTTTGCAGAATGAGAAAAATACCAATATTTACTTTTATTAATAAGATGGATAGACCTGGAAGGGAGCCTTTTACTTTACTTGATGAAATTGAATCAGAACTTGGGTTAAATACTTTGCCTATTAACTGGCCAATTGGAAGTGGTGAAGAATTTAGAGGCGTTATTGATAGATTTTCAAGAGAAATTATTTTATTTGATAAGGCAATAAGGGGTAAACAATCGAATGAGAAGAGAATTAGTTTGAAAGATAAAGACCTCTCAAAGTATGTGGAGAGGGAGTTACTTGATGTTTCCCTCGAAGAATTGGAAGTACTTGATGAGGCTGGATCGAAATTTGAAAAAGCAAAAGTTTTTGATGGTTCTCTTACTCCAGTTTTCTTTGGTTCCGCCATGACTAATTTTGGAGTTCGACCGTTTCTAGATAGTTTTTTAAAAATGGCACAAAAACCAACTTCAAGAAATAGTAATAAGGGAGATATTGAGCCAGCAAGTAATGAATTTAGTGGCTTTGTGTTCAAGCTACAGGCAAATATGGATCCAAAGCATAGAGATAGAGTTGCCTTTATAAGAGTTTGCAGTGGCAAATTTGAAAAGGATATGTCAGTTAAACATTCTAGAACTGGAAAAACAATTAGATTATCACGTCCTCAGAAAATATTTGGTCAAGAGAGAGAAGTAGTTGATGATGCATATCCTGGGGATGTTATTGGGCTTAATAACCCGGGCATGTTTTCTATAGGAGATACTCTCTACACAGGTACTCATCTAGAGTATGAGGGTATACCATCCTTTAGTCCTGAAATATTTAGTTGGCTAAGAAATCCTAACCCTTCAGCATTCAAAAACTTTAGAAAAGGAGTAAATGAACTAAGAGAAGAAGGTGCTGTTCAAATACTCTATGACTTTGATGAGAGTAAAAGAGACCCTATACTTGCAGCTGTTGGACAATTACAGTTGGAAGTAGTTACTCATAGATTGAAAAATGAATATGGTGTAGATGCTAATCTTGAAGCGATGCCTTATCAATTGGCAAGATGGGTTTCTGATGGATGGTCATCTATTGATGAAATAGGTAGGATTTTTAATTGTAAAGTAGTTAAAGATTGTTGGAATAGACCAGTTATTCTTTTTAAAAATGAGTGGAATCTTAATCAATTTATTGAAGATAATCCTAGTTTGAATTTAAAAAAAGTAGCCCCGGTTGTAAGCGGAGTTGAACCAATTGTTTTATAAAGCCTTAATGGAGGATAAAAATTGGTTATTCTGTTAGTATTAAATAAAAATTTTGGACTCAAACAATAGTAAAAACAATAATGAAAAAACACCTTATGAAGTGTTGGGTGTTGATGAAGGTGCTTCTTTTGAAGATATTCAAAGAGCTAGAGATATAAAAGTAAAAGAGGCGGGAGAAGATTTAATTCTTAAGGCAAAAATAGAATCATCTTTTGATAAATTGCTTATGGGAAGTCTAAAAGCAAGGCAATCAGGGAATGTTAGTTTTGCCGCAGAAAGTGCTTCTCAGAAAGAGAAACAAGTCAATCAAATTTTAAATAATAACTTCCCATTATTATCTAAGATAAAACAAATCAATAAAGTTGATAATAACTCAAATCAAAATACTTTCCCAAAAATATCAATACCATCCTTTGATAACTTTTTAATAAAATTATCTTTTGGGATATTATTTTTAATCTTGCTTTTAATTAGCCCTGACTCTAATAACAGACTTTTACTTTCAATCTCAACAATAATTCTCACTTATATTCAAATAAGATCTGGGAAAAGGTTCATTAGCTCCTTAGGTTGGAGTGTTACCTTTCTTTCAATAGGATTAATATTTGGAGGCTTATTTGAAACTAATTCTTTTATTCAAGAATTATCTAACAATTCTTTATCAATAGAAAAAATAAAAAGTATTCCTGCAATTATAATTTTGTGGATAGGCGTTATTTGCCTATGATTAATTTTAAATCATAGCTTTAATTTCTTCGCAACTTATTAAATATTTATTCTTACAAAATTCACAAACCAAATCGGCTTTACCTTCTTTTTTGAGAATATCCTCTAATTCATTCTTATCTAGCATTCTCATAGCATTCAGACTTTTTTGTTTAGAACATTTACATTCAAACTTAACTTCTTGCGTTCGAGCTTTCTCCGAGATTGATTTATCATCAATATCTGGAAATATATTTTTTATCAATGAAAGAAGATTATCCTTTGATTGAAATAGATCTTCACTAAAAGAATTGATTTCTTTACATCTATCTTCTAGCAGTGAAACTAATAAAGGGTCTGTATCTTTTTTTGGTAAAACTTGAGCTAATAATCCTCCGCTGCAAATAACATTTTTATTTTGAATTTTTTCTCCAATAAAAACAGCAGAAGGAGTTTGTTCTGAATGATATAAATATGAAGCGATATCTTCTGCAATATTTCCATTTACTAATTCAACAGTGCTAGTGAAAGGTTCTCCAAAACCATTGTCTCGAATGATATTTAAATACCCTGTACCTAATGCTTTTTTGAAATTAAATGAATATTTATTCCAGCTTGTTTTGATTAAATCCAATTCTAAATCAGGATTGCCGACATAACCTCTAACTTTTCCATCTCTACCTGCATCTACTAGTAATCCTTTTAAAGGTCCGTCAGACCTAACTCTTAAAGTAACTCTTCCATGCATTATCTTCATCGAGCTTGCTAAAAGAAGTGAAGCACTAAATGCCCTTCCTAAGATAGTAGTAGTCAAATAAGATAATCCATGCCGATTTTTAGCTTCCAAAGAAGACTGTGTTGTTAATACTGCGACTAACCTTATCCCGCCATTTGCGGCAGTTGCTCTAACTATTCTATCTTTCATAATTTTCTTTACTGCATTTCTTGATATTACCTCTTTCAAGAAAAAACATCTTGCAGGGTAGTCCTTCAAATAATGCAGGTTCATGAGTAACAATAATAATTGTATTTTTATCTTTAAGATTAAGAATTAAATTTTTAATATCATTCTTCATTGACCAATCTAGTCCAGCAGTGGGCTCATCAAGTAAAATAATAGAGGGATTTCGTAATAGTTGAACTGCTACCGCTAATCTTCTTTGTTCTCCACCACTAAGTTGTTCTGGTGGCATAGTGAGATTAATACCATCAAGGCCAACTTTTTGTAATACAATTTCTATACTTTTTTCTCTTAAAAATTTATGGCCTATTTTTAATTCTTTGCCAACTGTTGTACCTATGAAGTATCTTTCAGGAAATTGAAAAACTACTCCGCAAAACCATCTTCGTTGTCTGCAGGATAAAATCTTATTTTTCCATGAAATTTTTCCTTTTTGAGGTTTGATAAGTCCACTTATTATTTCAAGTAGAGTTGTTTTACCTGAACCACTGTCCCCACAAATTAATATAATTTCATTTTCTTGAACTTTAAAATTTAAATTTTTTATTATTTCTTTATCACTAGTTTGAGGCTGGTAAGTTATTCCTTTTAAGTCAAGCATTATTAATTTAGTGGTAGTTATGAATTTTAATCTTTTAAGAACCAACTTATAATTAAGTATAAAACTAAAAAAGCTATTAGCAAAAATGAATATTTTATTTAGGGAAGTTGATCCTTTTAATTGTTGGATTTGGATAAAATTTTCAGAAATTCCAACTCAAGCAGAAAAAAATTATTTAGATGGTGTCTTTGATAGTTGGTACGTTTTAGGCAGGTTAGGTGGCTTTAATTCTGAGAATTTGCAAACTCATGAAGAGGGATCAGATTTAAGTTGGATGTCATATGATAATGAGCAAAAAGAATCATCTACTCCTGCATTAATGCATAATTTAGGTGTTATGGAATATCAAAATTTATGGTCTAGATGTTGGGTTGATTTTGGAACTTCCGATTCTATCGCAATTGATATTTTAATAAATGCACTTAATGAGATATCTAATAATTATGTAAAAATTGAGGAATTAATAATTGGAGGTGAAAATAGTGATTGGGCAATTGAGGAACACGAAGATTTAGTTTTTAAAAATTGATGGTTTTATATGGAAGACTTAATAAGATTACTTATTTCGAATAAAAGAATAGTAAATAATAAGACAAATAATTTAGAACTTACTAAAGATGAGGCACATTATATAAATAAAGTTATGAGAATAAAAAATGGAAAAGAAATTTTCGTAACTAATGGAGAGGGATCATTATGGAAAGCTAAAAAAGTTACTAAAGATTTTATAGAGATAAGTAGATTAGATAAACCTTACTTATTACAAAAACAAGATACTTTCTTATTAGGCATAGCTGTGGTTATTCCGAAAAATGGTTTTGAGGATATTTTAAAAATGTCTACAGAAATAGGAATTGATTTTATACAACCATTATTTTCAGAAAGACAGATCAATAAGAATTTAAATTTTTCCAGAAAACTATCAAGATGGAATAAAATTATCAAAGAATCAGTGGAACAAAGTGAAAGATTATGGAAACCATCTATTTTAAATGGAATAGATATTATTAATTGGATAAAAGAAAGAGATAATCAAGATACTATTTCAATTTCTGTTACTCGAGATGATAGTTTTGATTATCTAAATAAATGGTTAAAAAAACAACACGAAGTTATGAACAAAAAAAGTGGGGTATTGTGGAATGTAATTGGTCCTGAGGGTGGTTGGTCTTCAACAGAAATTGAATTTTTTATTAAAAATAAAATCCCATTGGTAAAACTTTCAAATAATATTTTAAGAACTTCGACAGCTACAGTTAATGCTTCTTCACTTCTTAACCAATGGAGAAATGATTTAATACTAGGAGAATTAGTTAAACAATGAGCTTGCTTACAAATCAATTCTTTATAGGTTTTTGCATAAATTTTATTTTGATTTCTTTATTCTGTAGTATTCCTTTGATGACCAAAGATGGTTGGATAAGTGCAGGGGTTTTAGGGACTATTTTGTGGGGATGTTTGTCGTGGCAGGGTTGGATGTCAGTAGTTATTTATCTATTGCTTGGCTCACTAGTAACGAAAATAGGTTATAAGTTTAAGAAAGAAAGAGGTATAGAAGAGAAAAGAGGAGGCAAAAGAGGACCTGAAAATGTATGGGGGTCTGCTGCTACAGGCTTATTTTTTGCAATGATGACCAAATTGAATGTGCCGAATTTAGTTTTTTTTAAAATTGGTTTTGCTGCGAGTTTCTCCGCAAAGTTAGCAGATACTTTTGGTAGTGAAATAGGAAAAAGATTTGGAGGTAAAACATATCTAATTACTTCTCTTAAAAAAGTTGAAAGAGGAACAGAAGGTGGCATTAGTTTAGAAGGCACATTAGCTAGTTTATTAGGTGCAATATTTATGTCATTTGTGATGTTTTCTCTATCAATTATTACTAATAAATATCAATTTATAATAGTGTCAATTTCTGGATTCTTAGCAACAATTTCTGAAAGTATTATTGGTGCTAAATTTCAAAATAAATATAAATTGAGTAATGAAATGGTAAATTCTATCCAGACAAGTATTGCTTCTGTTTTTGCTATCTTTTCCTTTATCTTTTACTCATATTTTTTAAATTAAAATTTTTAGGAAAGACTTAGGAACCCTTCCATTTTGTAAGAATATCCCAGCTCTTCAGTCTTTGGAAAATCCAGAAATGACCTTCGGAATTCAGATGAATCCCATCATTTGTAATCCAATTCTTACTCCTTTGATCAGAGTACATTTCTTTAAAAGTTGGTAGAAATGGAATGTTCTGATTGAGACATACTGCCTCCATTCTCCTTTCATAAGAATTACAAAAATCATTTGAGTACCATAGACATCCTGCAAATGGCATTTTGTTCTCATCAACAGGGGTTAGACCAATAACAAAGACCCTTGTTTGAGAATTTATTTCATTAATTAATCTCTCTAATCCATATTCGAATCCATCGATATCTAATTGATGCCTCCCGTTTTTCTGACCAATTGATGCAGTGTCGTTAAGACCAACACTTAGCAGGATTGCTTTAGGTTTATTTCTTCTTGTTTCTCCTCTAGAAGACCACTCTCTTTCCCATCTAGAAGAAACTTTTTCTATCCCATCTCCTCTTACTCCAAGTTGATAAATAATTGGTCCATTTTGGTTCTTGGACCAATCTTTTCTAAGCCTCTCACACCATCCGCCGCCTTCATTATCTCCCCATCCATAAACTGAGCTATCTCCAATTACAACTAGCTGTTTTGGTAAACTAATCACTATAACCGAAAAAAAATAATTACTTGATTAAACAAAATATTCTTACAAATCAAGTTAAACTAGTTTTGATTTTACCATTTATTAATTCGCCAACTATTGCGATTGAGCTATAAGCTATCAAAACTGTGATAACTTCTTGCCAGGCGAATGAACTTAGTGATTCTTGAAGTTGCCAACCTAGTCCAACACTTCCAATAATACCAACGATTGCTGTTTCTCTAATAATTATGTCAGATCTATAAGCGCAATATGCTAAGTAACTTTTTGCTTGTTGAGAAAATAAACCTAAAAGCCAACTAGTATTTTTTGAGGTTCCTAAAGATTTTATTGCAATATAAGTTCTCTTATCTTGACTATCTAGATTTGTAAAAAGTAATTTAGTTGTAATGCCAGCGTTATGAAGACCTAATGTTAAAGCTGCCAAAGATAAAGAAGGATTATTAAAAGTTAATAGAATTAGAATTAGTACAGGTGGAGGTATTAAACGTAATAAAAAGGCTAAAAATCTGATGAGAATCCTGGAAGTATTATTGTTAAAAATTCCTATAACAAAAGGAGGTAAACTAATTGCGATTGCTGTCGATAAAAGACTTAAAATTATTGTATCTATTATAAGTTTTAAGAAATCTAAAAATACTAAATATGAGCTTGATTTAAATATCCAATTTATAGAATAAAAATCTACAAAAGTACTATTAAAAATAAAATAAAGGAAATATGAGAAAGTAAATAAAATTGTTGTAAAGAAAACTGCAGTTAAGAAAATACATAGATTTTTATTTAGGTTGTTAAATTTAATTTTTTTAATTATTTCTCTAGAAAGAATTATCAAAATCGCTAATGACCATAAATAGGTCCATAACTCTCTGAAGTTCAAAGTTTGAAAAGATAAAAATATACTAGTACCTATTCCTCCAATCCCAAAGAGTCCAAGCATAACAGTACTTCTGATCGAACATTCTAGTCGGTATAAACCAAAATTCTTAAAGGTATTTACTATTCGGTTCCATATTAATGTTAAAAAAGTAGAGAATTTAGGCCCATGTATTTGGTTTATGGCATCAAAACTTTTGTCTTCAATAGTTTCTAATTGTTCTGCAAAAACTTTTGAATTTACAGCAATATAAGGAATACATATAGCAATTATTCCTATTGAAAAATTTATGCCATATATTTGCATTAATACTAATCCCCAAATTATTTCATGAATTGATCTAATTATTGTTAAAAAAAACTTTATTATGATATAAAAAAATATTGGAATATTAAATATCTTATAAAAAATATTTGAGGATAATATTCCAAAAATAATTCCAAAAATAATACTTATTAACCAACTAAATAAAGCAATTAATAAAGTTTGATTTAATCTCTTAAAAACTGTAATAATGATTTCATTATTTATTTCAGGATTAAAAGCAGAAATAATGAATTCTCTAAATAATTCAAACCCTCCAAAATGTATGTTTATTAATATTTGATAGGCTAAAGGTATGCAAACTAATATTGGCAGAAAAGATATTGAAGTATGATTTAATTTAAGTTTTCTCAATTAATTTAGTATATTTTATCTAAATGAGATTTCTTTAATTTAATTCTTTCTACATTAAAAAATATTTCACCATCCTTAATTCCCAACACTCTATTAAATCCATCTAGCAAATCTAATCTATGTAATGAAACTAATCCTGTAATAGGGGTTTTTATAGTGTGTTTATTTTCATGATTTAGGATTAAGTTTTTAATTAATGTTATTAATTTAGGATCTAAATTATTGAAAGGTTCATCAGCAAGTAAGATTTCTGATTCTTGAATTAAGGATCTAGCAATAGCGACTCTTTGTTTTTCTCCTCCAGATAATTTGTTGATTTCTTTAGAGTAAATAGATTGAGGAATTTTACATAATTGCATATATTTATGGGCTTTTTTAAAAGAACTTATATTTAGCAAATTTTTAAAAGCGAAATAAAAACTTCTTTTCCCTAGAAGTCCGCAATTTACATTTTGTTCTGCTGAGAGACCTTCTATTAATCTTAAATCTTGCCAAATAGTAGTTATCTTTTGCTTCTGATTAACATCTAATTCTTTATATTTTTTATTAAAATATTTAACTTCCCCTTTAGTTGGTTTTATTGTTCCATTAAGAATTGATATTAGTGTAGTTTTCCCTGAACCACTTTTACCTAGAAGGGCAATCTTATCACCTAAGTTAATTTTAAAATTAATTTTATTTAGTATGAGATTTTTTTTATTTACATAAGATATATCTTTTAATTCAAGGAGAATATTTTTCATCTAATTTTCTTTAACTTTCTACCAATTTCTTCTATCTTTTTATAATGCTTTGCCTCTGCCTTTATGAATTTTTTAGCATTGAACATATCTAATATCTTCTTATGTGATGGGTTTTTGTAGTCTAAATTGAGAATTGCAGATTTAATTTCTTTTGTGAACCCCTTCCTAAACCTTTTGTCAAGATTTCCTTGAGCTAGCCAATGGTAGTCAAGATAATCGGGAGTAATCCAAAAAAGGCTAACATTTGTTGTCCTTTTAGGTTGATTTTTTAGATTGTTTTCCCATACTTGTTTATTTAAAGCACCAGCATCAAAAGCTCCACTATTAACCAAAGCTATTGTCTTATCATGGCTTCCACTAAAACCGGCCTTCTTACCTTTAAAGTCTGTAATTTTTATGAGTGCTTTATTAAGGAAATATTCTGGCATTAATCTTCCAGAAGTTGAGTTCTCAGATCCAAAAGTGAATCTTAAATTTTTGAGTTTCTTGAGACCCTTAATATTTGAAATTGGGGAAATTTTTAACTTTTTATTTACTATGAAAACACTTTTAAATTCCTTATCAATATCTCTTTGAGCAATAACTAAAGAATTAGGTGTTTGTAATCTTGCTTGAACTCCTGATAAACCACCAAACCACACTAAATCTAAATCTTTTGTTCTGAATCCAGTTACTGCAGCAACATAATTAATAACAGGAACATACTTTACCTCTACGTCTAGTTGTTTAGATAATTCTTTTGAGAATAAATTAAACCGTTTGTCTAAAATATTTTGGTTTTGATCGGGTATAGCTCCTATTTTTAAAACCTTTATATTTGCATATAGTGGATTCGAAAATATCGAGAAGAATAAAGTGGAAGTAAACAAATAATTCTTAATGATTTTCATAACTAAGGAAAATAAATTTTTT
Source organism: Prochlorococcus sp. AG-409-A22 (assembly GCA_003216135.1). Classification (GTDB taxonomy): domain Bacteria; phylum Cyanobacteriota; class Cyanobacteriia; order PCC-6307; family Cyanobiaceae; genus Prochlorococcus_A. The sequence goes on from QCJI01000010.1 coordinate 10,088, forward strand.
GGTAATATTTATTTTGTATAATTTTAAAAAAAAAATTATTAGTAGAAATTATTAATTGCATTTTGCAATCTTGTTAAGCCATCAATAATTTTTTCTTTGGAGTTGGCACAAGATATTCTAAAACATTGATCATCACCAAATACCTTGCCAGGTATTAATACTAATCCATATTTGTTAAGAATTCTTGTGCAGAATTCAACAGAAGTAATTGAAGAGTCAGGTAATCGGGGAAATGCGTAGAATGCTCCATTAGGTTTGTGAATAAAAATTCCCTTTATATTTTTAAGACCTTCATAAAGAAGGTCTCTTCTTTGGTCATACTGGTGGTTAATTTCTTCGAAAAATTCATGATTTATTTTTAAAGCCTCTAAAGCTCCTCTCTGAACAAAAGAGCAAACATTACTTGTACTCTGACTCTGCAATGCAGAGGATGCTTTAATTATATGTTTTGGACCTACTAGATAACCTACTCTCCACCCTGTCATGGCCCAACCTTTTGCAAAACCATTAACTATGAAGATTCTTTCTTGGAGGTCGCTTGCTAATGTAGCTAAACTAAAGTGTTGAAAGTCTTTTTTAAGAATTAGTTCGTAAATCTCATCTGAAAGAATATTAATATTTTTATTTTCTCTTACTAATTCTGCAACTTGCAATAATTCTTCCTTAGACATTACCCTCCCCGTAGGATTGTTGGGTGTATTTATAATTATAAATTTGGTTCTTGAAGAAATTTTTGCTTTTAAATCTTGAATATTTATTTTGAATCCATCTTCAGCAGATGAATTTACAAAGATGGGTTTTCCACCAGCCAACCTAACCATTTGAGGATAACTTAACCAATATGGAGCAGGAATAAGAACTTCATCACCATCATTTAGTAAAACTTGGAAAAGATTATAAATTGCTTGTTTAGCTCCATTCGTGATCATTACATTTTCAAATTCAAGATTCAAATTGTTTTGGATTTGTAGCTTTTTGGCAATGGCCTTTCTAAGATCTAAATCCCCCGAAGCAGGACCATATTTTGTATATCCACCAAAAATAGCTTGACTAGTAGCATCTATAACTGTTTTAGGAGCATCAAAATCAGGCTCTCCAGCACTTAAATTGCAGATATCTCTACCCTCTGATACTAGTTCCTTAGCTTTAGCACTTATTTGAAGTGTAAGTGAAGGTTCAAGAGAAAGTGCCCTTTTAGATAAATTTATTTCACTCATTTTATTTATTGCTTGTTAAATATCACCTTTTAAATGACCAATAAGTAATTTTAGAATAAATTAACTATCACAAATTGCCTTGTTTTAGTTCATATTCTTAAATTTATTTTATTTTCATGTTTTGACTTCTTAAAATATAAAAAATTTTACATTCTAAATTTAGGTGAAAAGGTTAGTTGTTGGGAGAGGAAGTGTTTTTGCAGATTTATTAATAATTGGTGAAGCCCCTGGCTTGCAGGAAGATCTAGAGGGTAAACCTTATGTTGGTAAATCTGGTAAATTATTAAACGATTTGTTGAAAAAAACAGGGATTGATCACGAGAAAGATGTTTATTTTTGTAATGTGATTAAATGTCGTCCGCCAAACAATAGAAAACCAACAAATAAAGAAATTAATATCCAAGAACCTTGGTTGTTCCAACAAATAAAACTAATTGATCCAAAATTTATAATTCTTACTGGATCTACTGCGATGAGAACAGTTTTGGGCATTAAGGATCCAATCAGTAATTTAAGGGGTAAATGGATTAAAAAAGATGGTAGAGAAATTATGACAATTTTTCATCCTTCTTATTTGTTGAGATTCCCTTCAAAAGAAAGTGAAAAACCTTATGATTTAACTTTAAAAGATCTTACTAATGTTAGTAGTAAACTATATGCTTTATAATTTAATGAAACCTTCCTGAATATCAAAAATTTTAATGTCATTAACTCAATCAAAAGAGGAGAATAGTCTCTCAAAAAGATATTCAACTCATATTGAGAGAAGAATAACTAAAACAGTAATGGTCGGTGATATAGCCATTGGGAGTGATTTCCCAGTAAGAGTTCAATCGATGATAAATGAAGATACTATGGATGTTGAAAATTCATATTTAGCTATTAAAAGACTCCATGAAGTAGGTTGTGAAATCGTGAGGCTAACTGTCCCTTCAATAGCACATGCGAAGGCTGTTGGAGATATAAAAGAAAAATTATTAGAAAATAATATCAATACCCCATTAGTTGCGGATGTTCATCATAACGGTATGAAAATCGCTATGGAAGTTGCAAAACATGTTGATAAAGTCAGGATTAATCCAGGTTTGTTTGTATTTGAGAAGTCAGACCCTTCAAGGACTGAATATACTGATGAGGAATTTGAAACAATTAAACAAACAATCTTGAAGAGATTTACTCCACTAGTAGAGGTTTTGAAATCTGAAAATAAGGCCCTTAGGATTGGAGTTAATCATGGGTCTCTATCTGAGAGAATGCTCTTTACTTATGGTGATACTCCACTTGGGATGACAGAATCTGCAATGGAATTTGTCAAGATTTGTGATGAACTGGATTTTCATAATATAATAATTTCAATGAAAGCCTCTAGGGCACCTGTGATGATGGCTGCTTACAGGATGATTGCAGATAGACTTGATGCAGAAGGATATAACTATCCTTTACATTTAGGAGTAACTGAAGCTGGTGATGGAGATTATGGCAGGATAAAAAGTACTGCTGGCATAGGTACTCTTTTGGCAGAAGGATTAGGAGATACTATAAGAGTTTCTCTAACAGAAGCTCCTGAGAAAGAAATTCCAGTATGCTATTCAATTTTGCAATCTTTAGGATTAAGAAAAACAATGGTTGAATATATTAGCTGTCCAAGTTGTGGAAGAACTCTCTTTAACTTAGAAGAAGTTGTAGATAAAGTTAGAAATGCTACGTCACATTTAACTGGTTTAGATATAGCAATCATGGGATGTATAGTTAATGGACCTGGAGAAATGGCAGATGCTGACTATGGCTATGTTGGAAAAGGGAAAGGTACTATTGCGTTATACAGAAGGAAAGAAGAGATAAAAAGAGTATCTGAAGACGAAGGGGTTGAAGCTTTAATTCAGCTTATTAAAGATGATGGAAAATGGATTGATCCTTAAGGTTTAATCTAATGTTGAAATTTTAAATAAAAATTTTTTATAATAAAAAAATATGCTTCATAAATCGTTTAAAATAAAAAAATTTGTTAAAACGCAATTTGTAATTTTATTGACCAGTAGTTTGTCTGGAATATTTGCTAATAATTACGCAGCAGCCACAATCTTAAATAATAGCTACAAAGAGGTGATTGATCATGTTTGGCAAATTGTATATAGAGATTTTCTTGATTCAAATGGAAAGTTTGAAAAATCTATTTGGATTGATTTAAGAAAAGAATTATTATCAAGAAAATACTCAGACAGTAATGAAGCTTATGATGCAATTAGAGATTTATTGTCAAATTTAGAAGATCCATATACTAGATTTTTAGATCCAAAAGAATTTAATCAGATGAGAATCGATACCTCGGGTGAACTGACAGGAGTTGGTATTCAAATAGTGAAAGATAAAGAATCTGATAATTTAATAATTGTTTCTCCTATTGAGGGAACTCCCGCCTATAATGCAGGAATTAAAGCTAGAGATAAAATATTATCTATTGATGACATCTCTACTAAGGGTATGGATATTGAGGATGCTGTTAAATTAATAAGAGGTGAAAGGGGAACTGTTGTTAAGCTAGAAATTCTTAGAGATGGTAATTCTTTTTATAAAGCATTAACGAGAGAAAAAATAGAAATAAAATCAGTTTCAAGCAAAATAAATAAAGCTAAAAACGGTTTATTAATAGGTTATTTGCGAATTAAACAATTTAATGCAAATGCCTCCAGAGAGACGAAAGATGCTCTAAAAGACTTAGAAACAAAACAAGTTTCAGGTTATATCCTGGATTTAAGAAGTAATCCTGGAGGTTTATTAGAGGCAAGTATTGATGTCTCAAGGCAATTTATTAATAAAGGAATAATAGTAAGCACCTTAACAAAAGACGGTGTGAAAGAAATCAAAAGAGGTAATGGCCAAGCTTTAACAAACAAGCCATTAGTTGTACTTGTTAATGAAGGATCTGCCAGTGCGAGTGAAATCGTTTCTGGTGCAATAAGAGATAACAAACGAGGTAAATTAGTTGGTAAGAAAACTTTTGGAAAAGGTCTTGTTCAATCAATGAGAACTTTGGTAGATGGATCAGGATTAACCGTTACAGTAGCTAAGTATTTGACTCCCAATGGCACAGACATAAACAAATTTGGGATTAGGCCTGATATAGAAGTAAAAATGAATACCAATTCAATTCTTCCTGTAGAAATTGGTACTAGAAGAGATAAACAATATAAAGTAGGCGAGAAAGAACTCATCAAGTTAATTGAAATTGAAAATAAGATAAGTCAGTTTGAACCTAATACTACTAATTTAAATTCTTTTAAAGAAAATATGGAAAAAAACTTAGTATTTTCACTTTAATTACTCATATCTAACATTCGTTTTATTGGTTTGTATGCTTTTTTAATTATTTCTGGATTTAGTTTAATAGATGGTGAATTGTTTTTTAAACAATCAAGAATTTTTTCTAAAGTATTTAATTTCATATATGGACACTCATTACATTTGCATCCTTCTATATCTGGAACTTCAATAAAGATTTTTTTAGGCTCTCTCTTTTTCATTTGATGTATTATTCCTGGCTCGGTTAAAACCATATAAATTTTAGATGGATCCTTGCTGACGAAATCGAGTAATTTACTCGTTGATCCAATAAAATCTGAAAGTACCAATAAATTTTGACTGCATTCTGGATGCGCTATTACTTTTCCTTCTGGATTTTTATATTTCAATTTTAATAAAGCTTCTTCACTAAAAGTTTCATGCACAATACAGCTGCCAGGCCATAGTTTAAGAACTCTTCCTGAATTTTTCTGAACCCATCTTCCAAGGTTTTGATCGGGTGCAAATATTATTTTTTTATCTTTAGGGATCTGTTTAACTAAGGAAACTGCATTGCTGCTTGTACATATCAGGTCGCTCTGGGCTTTTACTTCTGCGGTGCAATTTATGTAACTTACGACAAAGTGGTCTGGGTTATCATTCCTAAACTTTTGAAATTCATCTGCTGGACAATCGTCAGCTAAAGAACAACCTGCATCAATATCAGGCAATAAGACTATTTTGTTTGGGCTAAGAATTTTAGCAGTTTCTGCCATAAAGTGTACGCCGCAAAAAATTATTATATCTGCATTATTATTCGCAGCTTTTCTTGAGAGATCCAAAGAATCTCCAATAAAATCTGCAATATCTTGAATCTCTGGAGCTTGATAATAGTGTGCCAAAATTATGGCATTAGATTTTAAGCAACGCTCCTTTATTTCAGAAATCAAATCTTCTTTATTTTGAAGAGATTGCTTTTTGGCAGTAGAAGTTATGCTGTTCAGGATTTAGAATATCGCTATATAGATTATATGCTTTTAAACAGACAAAATTCTGACAAATTTAAAAATTGCTATTGTTGGTGACTGTCATGGTCAATGGTCTGAATCAGACGTAAAAATTTTATCGATTATTCAACCCAATATTGTTTTATTTGTAGGCGATATTTCTGATGGTAGTATCAAAATAATAAAAAAAATAAATGCTATTAAAATCCCTACTTATGTTATTCTAGGTAATCACGATCGAGGGAAAGATTTTTCAGGCGAAACTCTGTTAAAGCAAATTCGTGTTCTTGGAGAAAAATACTGCGCTTGGGATTTAAGGGTTTTTAATAATCAAATAAATATACTATCTGCAAGGCCATGCAGTTCTGGAGGTGGTTATTATCTCTCAAAAGAGGTTAGAGGTGTTTATGGACCTATAACTGAAAAAGAATCAGTTAGTAAAATGATTAAAGGTTCAGAAAAAAGTATTAATGACTTGCCTTTGATAATTATGTCTCATGCGGGCCCTTCTGGTTTAGGCTCAGAACCTGGAAGTATTTGCGGGAAAGATTGGAAATTGCCATCTTCAGATTGGGGAGATAGAGACTTGTCAGTAGCTATTTCAGAAATCCAAAAAAAAAGAATAGTTAACCTAGTCATTTTTGGTCATATGCATAATCGTCTTAAAAGAAATCTTGGTTTTCGACAAATGTTCAAAGTTGATAATAAAGGTACTGCTTATTTTAATACGGCTGTCGTGCCAAGATATCAAACTATTGAAGATGGAGAATTATTGATAAATTTTTCATGGGTTGAGTTTGAAGAAAATAAACTTAAGCATGTTTCTCATCGATGGTATTCAGAATCTGGAACAGTTTACGAAGAGAAAAAGTTTCTTTGAATTTATTTTAGAGTTATAACAATTTAACCCTTTTTGGGATGTTCATAACGGGAAAAAATAGTTTGTGACAAAAGATATCCTGCAATTCCTGCTGCGGTAAAAGCTAAACCATTTTTTAATAAAGGTAATAGATCATTAGTTCTGGTAATTATTGGAGCTAATCCAAAGATTCCAAATAACATTCCCCATAATGGCGAAAGAAGGGCTAAAAATCCAATAGATATGATTTGACCTTCTTTTCTTGGTGCAGCCGAAAGTCCTGCTACTAATCCACCTAAAATAGAAGTACATAAAGTCCATATATATTGTTCGTTGGGTAATCCTGGTACAAATTTACATCCCCCTCTATCCAAACAAACTTCTACCGAATTAATTGCATCTAAAACTGAACCATCTTCTCCGTGCTCTTTTACATAATATTGATTACCGAATCTTGTTTGAAGCTCAACCCAGAATAGTCTTGGCATAAAAGAGAAATATGCTTCTCCAACGTTAAAATTCAGTAAGTTTCCACCTCTTGGATCTGCAATTATTAATAAACTTGTATCATCTAGATTCCAGTAATCCTTTATTGCAATTCCAGGAGCACTTTCGAATTGAGATAAATATTTAATTTTCCAACCACTTTCAATTTCTAATTTATTAAGATTTTCTTCTAAAGATTTTTTTTGCTTAGGGCTTAATGTTTTAGCTAGATCTATAACAGGTGTTTGTGCTTCTGGTAAAAGATTTGGATTATTTATAGCGATAACGGGTTTATTAGAAATAAAAATTACTAGAGATAGAAATATTCCCAATAAATAGTTAGTCTTTGAAGGCATAAAAAAGTTTTTTCTTTATATATTTTGGCCGATGAATAGCTTACCTGTGAATAATCCAGATTGGTTAATAAAAAAAATAATAAAAATGGGTGGAACTATAAGTTTCTATGATTATATGAATTTTGCTTTAAATGATCCTAGTAATGGTTACTATGGCAGTGGAAAAGCTGAGTTAGGTGCCCAAGGTGATTTTGTTACATCACCTTCTTTATCAGATGATTTTGCTTTCTTTGTTGGTAAACAAATTGAAGAGTGGTTGATTCAGCTAAAAAGTAATCATTTATGTGATCAGAAATTATTTGTCATTGATTTTGGAGCTGGTGATGGAAGCTTTATTAGTGGACTTATAAAATATTTGTTTGAAAGTAGTAATAATTCTTTAGAAGGAGTTTCTTTTGTAATTATTGAACCTAACAAAGGAATGATTGAAAAACAAAAAATAAAATTGCAAGAATTTCTAGGCTTAGGTATTGATATTTTATGGAAAGGTTTGGAAGAAATAGAAGGAAATAATATTAATGGGATTTTTATAGCAAATGAAGTTTTAGACGCCTTACCAGTAGAGAGACTTACTTTTTCAAAAGGAAAATTATGTCGTCAAGCAGTTTCTATAGATAAAAAATCTTCCAGATTATTTTTTGATGAACTACCAATTACAAGCGAATTAGAAAAAAGCATCAAACTTGCCGAAATTAAATTGGGAATTACTATTCCGCCTGGGGATGCACTAGAAGGATGGACTACAGAGTGGCATATAGATAACTCAAAATGGTTAAAGGGTATTTATGAAAAAATTAATAATGGAATTTTATTAATAATTGATTACGCTAAAGAAGCAAGAAATTACTATGGACTTCGCAATTCAAATGGGACGATAATTTCTTATAAAAATCAAAAGACATCAAATAATATCTTAGAATCTCCAGGGGATTCTGATCTAACCTCACATATTTGTATTGAAACATTAATAAATGATGCGGAAATTCTAGGTTTTAAGAATCTTGGAACAACTAAGCAAGGAGAAGCTTTGTTGGCACTTGGATTAGCGGAGAGACTTTATGAAATTCAGAAAGACTTTAAGACAGATTTATCTAAGGCTCTTGCGAGAAGAGAAGCTTTATTGAGATTGGTTGATCCTATATGTCTCGGTAATTTTAAGTGGTTTGTTTTTCATAAGCTTAAAGAAAAGAAATCGAATATAACTTCAACTTGTTTGAGTTAAGAAAAATATTTTAAGAATAATGAATCCAATATGTCATCATAAATATCAACTTCTCCAATTCTTTTAGGTAAAATAAATCTCATTTTGCCATCTCGGACCTTTTTGTCGCCCATAAGTATTGTTATAACTTCTTTTTTATTTATTTTGGGAATCTTAGTAGGAAGGCTATAGCTTTTAAGAAGATAATCTTGTCTTATGAATTCCTCATTAGACCATAAACCTTTCTCTAGTGCTATTTCTCCTGCAATTTTCATGCCTATAGATATCGCTTCCCCATGCAAAAACTCACCATATCCACACAAATTCTCAATAACGTGGCCAAAAGAATGCCCATAATTCAATATGGCTCTTATCCCATGCTCCTGTTCGTCTTTAGAAACAATGTGAGACTTTGTTTTAATTGAACTATTGATTATTTTAATTAAACATTCATTCTCAAGATTTATTAGTTTTTTTTTGTTCTTCTCATTTTCTAAAAATTCAAAAAGTTCTTTATCTTTAATAACTCCGTATTTGATTACTTCAGCCATACCAGCATTAAATTCTCTTTTGGGTAAAGTTTGTAAAGTTTCCGGGTCAATAAATACAGCTTTTGGTTGATGAAAAGCTCCTATTAAATTTTTGCCTTTAGGATGATTAACCGCTGTTTTCCCTCCTACCGATGAATCAACCATAGATAATAATGTTGTGGGGATCTGAATATATTCGATACCTCTTAACCAAGTCGCAGCTGCCAAACCTGTGATATCACCCACAATACCTCCTCCAAAGGCAATGATTAAGGAATTCCTGTCCAGGCCAAATTCAAAAGCAAAGTTATAGATCTCACTTAAAGTTTCCAAGTTTTTATGCAATTCTCCTGCTTTAATAAGGAATATTTGGACTTTATAATTATTATCTTTTAGATTTTTTAAGAATTCTTTAATATATAAATCCGATATTTCCTTATTTGAAATTACAAGTATTTTTCTATTATTTTTTACCCCAATTTTTGAAAGTTCTTCACTTATTTTGTTTCGTATTCCTGCTTCTATTTTGACTTCGTATGATTTTTTGCCTAAAGGAACTAATATTTTGCTTTTATTCACGATTAATTACCTATTTTAAATTGATAAATATTCCAATTTAATAATATATACTACCAAAAATTAAGATCCAAAAATATTTCAAAATCAGTTGTTAAGAATTTAGAATCATAATAAAATCGTTTTATGAGTTTTAAAAAAAATATAAACAATAGAAAAAAAAATTATTCTTTAGGAATAATTGGTGGTGGCCAACTTGCATTGATGTTAACTGAAGCAGCAAAAAATAGAGGTTTAAAAGTATGCTTACAAACAAAATCTTCCTGCGATCCAGCTGCTTTTAAAGCGGATTATGTAATTGAAGCTGATCCTTTAGAGATAAATGGAAATAAGTTCTTAATAAATGAGTGTGAAAAAATAATTTTTGAAAATGAATGGATAAAAATTGATAAATTAAATTTAATTGACACCAAAAACATTTTTATTCCTAGCCTTGATGCAATTAAACCTTTAGTAGATAGGATTTCTCAAAAAAAATTAATAGATAGTATTAATCTTCCTAGCCCAAAATGGATGTCTATTAAAGATCTTATAAGTCTCCCGGAAGAGGAAATTAAAAATTGGGGTTTTCCTCTTATGGCAAAATCAAATAAAGGAGGATATGACGGTAAAGGCAACAAAAAAATAAAAACTAAAGAAGAACTAGATTATTTTTTGACTGAGAATAATTCTGATGAATGGTTAATTGAGGAATGGATAGATTTTGAACATGAGTTAGCTCTTGTAGGTTCTAGAGATCATAATGGGAAGATAAGAGTATTTCCAATAGTAGAAACCTTCCAATCAAATCACGTTTGTGATTGGGTATTGTCTCCTGCCTCAACAGATTATGATTTAAATTTATTTGCACTAAATATTTTTTCTTCAATAGTAAATCAACTTAACTATGTAGGAGTTTTGGGAATTGAATTTTTTTATGGAGTTAATGGCCTATTAATTAATGAAATAGCTCCTAGAACGCATAATTCGGCTCATTTCTCTATTGAAGCTTGTTCTTCAAGTCAGTTTGATCAATATGTTTGTATTTCTTCTGGTATTAAAGCCCCTGAAATTAAAATGAACTGTGAAGGCGCGATTATGATAAATTTGCTTGGATTAAAAAATGATTTCCCAACCTCCATAGAAGCAAGAATCAAAATGTTATCTAAAATAGATGGTTCTAATTTGCATTTGTACGGTAAATCTAAGGAAACACCGGGAAGAAAAATGGCTCATATTACATTCTTGTTAAATGGTAAAACTCATTTAGAAAGATATGAAGAATCCCAAGAAATATTAACTAAGGTAAGAGACATATGGCCTTCTCCAAATGAATAAAAAAATAAGTTAAAGTTAATACACTGAGTCTTTGGTTAAGTTCTTCTTTATGTGCTCTGATCTGACTCTCTTTCGACATGAGGATGCTGTCGTGACGTGGTAGTAAACCGATCTTGTAGTCGGAAACGAAAGCTCACTTTGCCTCCTCTTCTGGCTTTTCCAGGTCGATGCAGCAGAGAACTGACGGGGATTCGGTAAGAGGCTTAGAGTAGTTGCTATAGCAGCTTTCTGAGCCTTCTTCTTTTGTTTAGTTATAGGACTGTTCCTCTTTGTAGAAGAGTGCTTTTTTGACTGCCTCTTCAAGTGAAGTATTTTATTTTATTTATAGGGTTGCCTTTTATTTAACCTTAAAAAGAAATAGAAAAATTTTTGATATGATATGACAATTTAAAAATTAGTACATAATTGCTACTCTAATATTAATCTACTGGCTATATTCATTGATATATATATAGTGTGAGGCTATTTTTGTGAAACTATTCCAAAAATTATTAATTGCTCCTGCAGCCTTAGGTCTTTTTTCTCCTATTGCAGCAATAGCTAATGAAATCAACATTGGTGATGTATCTGGCTACTCTTCTTCAGAAGAAGCTCAGAGCATTAACGAATTTAATGCTAAAGAAATTGCTGTTACTAATAGCCGTATAGATGGCATAGAAGCTAGATTAAATAATGTTGAAGCTGGTTCTTTCACAGAAACAACAAAAGCATCATTCTCAGCAGACTTCGCAATCGGTGGTGTTGATGGAATTGATGGAAATGAGGCTGTAACAGCTGGATATGGATTCCAAATTGATCTAAATACAAGTTTTACAGGTAGTGATTCATTAGATATCTCTATCGATGCTGGTAATGCAGATGATGGAAACTTAGATGAGCTAGATCTTAATGATAATGGTGACAATCTTGCTGTAGACGGAATTTCTTATACTTTCCCTCTTGGAGATAAGGCAACTGTTTTCGTTGGCGACAACACTCCAGGAAGCAAGCTTTACAACACAGCTTGTGTATACGGTGGACAGACAGACGTGTTGGATGACTGTGGTGCGGCATCTTCTGCTTTAGATGCAGAATTCGGTACTTCAGCAGGTGCAAGCTTTGATTTCGGTGATGGCTTTACTGCTGCTATCGGATATGAAGGACAAGGCGATAGTACTTCTGGACTTTTAACAAAAGAAGGAACTGATGCTTACGGTGCTCAGCTTACATATACTGATGATTCCTACGGTGCATCACTAACTTATGCAAATATTGAGAGTGCTGATGACACTACATACTGGGCTCTTAACGGTTACTGGACTCCAGAATCAACAGGTAATGTACCTTCAATAAGTGTTGGTTATGAATGGGGTGATCCAGATGCAGGTGAAGAAACAACACAATATTTTGTTGGTCTTCAGTGGGATGAAATTGGCCCAGGAACAATTGGTATTGCATTAGGTAACACAGGCCCTATCGATGATGGCGCTGAAGAAACTTCCATGTATGAACTTTTCTACAGCTACCCTATTAACGATGGTATGACCATTACTCCTGTCTTCTACACCAAAGAAGTTGCCGATGCTGATGACGAAACAGGTTTATTAGTTAAGACTTCATTCCGCTTCTAAGTTTATTAATTTAATTTAGAAAATCTTACACACATTAAAAAGGCCTACCTAGCGGTGGGTCTTTTTTATTTGATATTTTGAGCCTTGCTTTTAATAAATGGAATCTATATTGTAAAGTCCTAGAAGCTTCGTCTATTAGATGAACTGATTAGAAATTCTACCCTGCTTTAATGATTCGTATATAGCCAATCGATTCGACAAAGTTCCTAATAGATTCTCATTCTTTTGATCCCTTTTAAATCAACTGTTAGTGTTAGCCTTCTCAAGACTTAAAGAACCCTTTAACTTTTCAAAGAGTTAGATCTGATATCTATTCTTATTTGTTTATTCCCTCTCACTTATTACAGAATCCTCAAATTTATTCTCGAAATCTTTGATTTTTTAATTCTCTTTTCAATATGATCAAACAGATACATTCCTTGCCCTGTATAAAGATTTAAGGCAAACTATATTTCCCTTTGCCTAATTAACTCTTTGGAGCGTTTATATAGCGAGATAATTATTTGGAATATTTTTCTTGTTCTTATCAGCTCAAATTCCTCAAAATTATTCTTAGTGCCCTCATGATTTTTTTCGATTAAGACCTTGATGACAGAGGGAGATTTGTGAATAGACTAGAAAAATTTTTATCAATTGTTTCTATCTTTCTTATAGATATCTACCTGGATGATAAAACGTTAGATTTAATGCATAAATTTTAAAATCTAACTGCTAAAAAAATGATTTATAAAATATTACAAAACAATTATCTTGACGCTAGACAATAAAGACTGCTATAACTATAGTACATATGTATTATAGGCTAATGGTTCTAGGGGAGGCTAATGTTTGGACTAGTTTTTCTTATGGTTATCGTAATGATTCCCCAAGTGGTTGGTTGCTTAATCCAGACCGATGTAAATTAATTTTATTTGAAAGGAATAAAAAATCTCCAAGACATGCTATCAGAATTTTTGCTCATACATATTATGCTAATGACATTGGAGAACCAATGGCAATTAAGTCTTCAAGTCAAATGCTCTTAGACGATGCTTGGAACAAATGGCATGACCTTCAATTACAAGGTTGGACTTTCGAAGAGCTTGAATTACCTGAATCAGCATGAAAAATTTCAACTTATTTATTAATAAGATTTCTAAGGGAGAGAGGAATATACCTGTTCAATATTCTTCAATGACTTTTGCAGAAATTTTTAATGTTTTAGTTTTTGAAAATAACAGAGAATATTCTTATGAATCATAGAGAATTAGTAGATCAAGTTTTCGCTTCTTGTTTAAGGCAAAGTGGCAAGATGGAAAGTCGCAGATCGTGGTTGGCAATGAGAGAATGTATCTCGAACAATTAGATAGTGAACAACTTAAAGACATTCTTAAAGAAACTCCATAATTTAGGATCTCTGTTTATTCATTCTTTCTTAAATTATTAGTAATTTCCTAAACTAAGAAAAAACTATCTATATAAATATGTAATTAAGGAAAAATCTGATTCAAGAGTTTAACTAATACTTGATGGCCATCTGCCAATAACAATAACCTAAATTTGATTTTTCTCTTATTAACTGTAATTTTCTAGAATTTATCTTTACTACTATTCCATCGGTTGGATATTCTTTAAACAAATTTCCTTCTAGCCATTGTTTTCTAAATACTTTCACTTGGCTTGTGAAATTACAAGAAATATCTTTAGGAGTTGAAAAACCAAGCTTTGAAAGATGTGTTTTGGATTCATGTTGGTTTAGTCTTGAATTAAGTATTTGGAAACTGCAAAAACTGAGACTTTCTCCAAATCCTTCGTGAGCTCTTAGGAATCCAGACGCAATCCTTTGGGAAAAATTGGGAGTCTGTTTGGGTGAATAAAGTTCACCTCTAACTTGAAAAACTCCTTTAATAGGAAGTTGTTTGGGAATATCTTTAACTTTTGCGATTTTGCTTGTAACATCATTTCCTTTCCTTGAGATTCCTTTTTCTAAAGTGCCATTTCTATATTGCAAAGCAATAGCACAGCCATCTATTTTAGGTTCTATTAACAATCTAGTATCAGGAAGTAAGCCTTCTAAAAATTGATCTATTGAACCCTTTTCTAATGATGGCAAGACTAAATCATTTTTCTTACTAAAGTAATCGCAATTAGGATCTATTCTTAATAGATTTTTCTCAAGTTGATCAAACTGTTTATCTGAAATTAAAGCATTACCATTTCTATAGTTATAGTCGTACCATTCAATTCGTTCTTCTAGATAGCTTTTCATTTAATAAGAAGGCTTTAAACTTGGGCTAGGTATCCATCGTGGTTTATCTATAATCCATTTTTCTCTTTCTTCGTACTTAACTGTCCACAAAAGAAATGAAGAAATATGTTTCAATGATATTCCAACTATATATCTTGTTTTTGGGCTTATGGAAATAAATCCAACTAAAAAGATTAATAAAATGAGTTTGATTATACTTTTAATCATTTTAAAAAAAATCATTTAGCGGATAATTAGTAATAGTTTTATTATATGCAATTCTTGTAGCCTTCTATTTTTGCCAGATCTTCAATATCTAAACCAGTTTCTTTAAATAGTTTTTCTCTTATATCGTCCTCATTAAATTTATTTAAAGCACCTTTTGATGAGAGGCTGATACAGCTGTTTTTATATTTGGCCTCTTTAATAACTGGAGATAAATAAAAACCACATATGATTACAAACCCGCCAAAAGTTATAACTCTTCTATGGTTTTTCCACAATTGATAAAATTTATTAGTCACAAGAAAATTATTAATTAACTTTAATTCTAGATCTGCAGTCAATCAATTTATATTTAATTAATCAAAGTGAAATTAATTAATTTTATTTGTTGAGATATTTCCTTAATAATATATTGATTTTATAAGTATCTAATCTTTAGAGACATAAAGGCTAATTTTGAAATTTATTATCCTTCTTAGATTTTTTTGTTATCGAGATAGCAAAATTTTTGATATTAATGTTAACTAATCTAATTTATAAAAAATTAGAAAATATCTAAATAAAAGGTTCTCCGAAAAGCTTATTTTAATTTGTCATTCAATCTGGCCTATCTAAATACTTTATCTTTATCTAAAAAAGCACTAATTTATACAACTTCAACTATCTATTCTATATATCATCAAATTTATGATTCAATTTTATTTTTTAATATTTTTATTAGTTGTACTTACTTTTGTTGCTCTGTTATTGGACGCCCCAGAATTATCTGATTTAATTAAAACTTTTTAAAAATTACTAATAAAGCTTTAGTTATAGTCTCTTAATTATCTAGAAGATATTATGCATATTAATTTAATATTTTTTTCTTACTATTTAATCATTTTATTCATTATAAAAACTTTAAGTATTTGTTATTCTATAAATAATTCCTTAGATTTTTATTTTTTTTAATAGTTTCTTTTTCTGAAAATATATACTTCAATAATTTTTCTTCAGATTATTCACATTAAAAAATAAAAAATCAACAATTTTAAAAATTTAATATTTAATCAGCATTTTTACTGATTTACTTTAAATATCAATAAGGCTTATGTTTAATATGTTGATTTGGAGGGATCTTATGATTGACAGTCCACCAGAGAATCTAAAAAACTAATTTGATTATAAACTTCTCAGCAAGTGATATAAAACAATTTAAATATAGATAAAACTAAAGCTAATAGAGGAATGTTTCCTATATATTGGATTCATTCCTTTTTTTATCAAAATCAAAAAAATTTAAGTTTGTTATCTCTTTTTCAAAGTTTAAAAATGTTTTAAATTTTAGTTTTGTAATATGACATTGAAAAAAATGATTTTCTAAGGTTTACCTTAAATGAATCTAAGAATTGTTTATAATTTTTTCTTACCATTAATTAAAAAAATCTCAAACAAGCTTTTCATTTCTAAATTTGAATCATCATATTATTTGTAATATTTTATCTTTAATTTATTTAATTCCTTCTAGGATTTTTTTAATTAATCTTTTTTCTCTTGGTTATTAATAAAAATAGGATTAAATTCCATTGCAATTAAAACCACTACAATTAAAAATTCTAATTATTTTAATTATAAAATCATGAAAACTATCATCGTAAAAAAAACCCCAGGTTGTAAAGATAGAAAAACAAGTAACAGCAAATGCCGCATATTGAAGCCAATGAAAGCCATACATATCTAAACCATTTTTATCAAAATCAGAATTACTCAAAGTTTTTTTATTTTAGTATAAGAATTTTTAATTTAAATATAGATGTTAAATGGAAAATTAAATCTGCTTAAATTACTTATCCTTTATTTCAGGAAGGTAGAAATTATTTCCAAATGTATAGCCTATAGATAAAAGTACAAATCCAATTAGTTGAGGTAAATGAGAATTAGCTAGAGAGATTTTTTCAATCATTTCTCAATATATAAAATATTATAATAATAAAAAATTTGTTTTTTCGTAAGAAATATTTTAATTTAATTCTTCAATCTCACCAGATTCTTTAAGAGAATTAAAAAGTCTCTTATTCTCATTTTTTAAATTTTCTAGTGCAGATTTTGTGAATTGCTCTTTTGCTTCAAACTTTGCTGAGGTTATAATTTTTTTATTTGGAAGTTTCTTCTTTTGTTCTGCCGTCATTTTTTATTCCTTTTTATAAAAATTTTAGTAGATATATTTCATTAATTAAGTATGATTTTTTACAGAATTTTGGTTAATAATATTTATTTACATAAAAATTTAACTTAATCTTTTGGAAGCCTTAACCACCCACTAGTCCATTCAGATTTTATTTTCGCCCATGATATCCTTGTAATATCTTTTTTATTTATTGTAGGAAATATATCAACCCATCTATGTACACTTTTGCCACCATAGGCTTTAACTTGAAAATGACGATTACCATTTATTGTCTTTGGAGCTGTCCAACAAGAAGTAGGGGGCCATTTCATAACAAAATTATAAACTTTATATTTTAAATATAATTTTATAGGCTGCTATTACCAGTTAAAACTAATCCATAGTATGCAATAGTGCCAAGAATTAAAAATATACCTAATATACGAATAATCATTTTAATAAGATAATTAATTTAAGATTATATTCAGGATATTCAAACTATCAAAGAACACTTTAACTTTATATATAAATTATTTTAAATTTTTTAGAAAAATACTTAATTAATTCTCTTCTTATTTATTACTAAGGTATGACATGAATTTGGATGCCACTCATTTTGGATTCTTCTTATGAAATCGTAAATAAATTTGTCTGCACATGCAGTTGCTTCTTGAAGTTCATAAAGCTCTTCTTTAATAGATTCATAAAGTCTAGTTATTATTCCTACATTATCTTCTTGGGTAGGAGTCCAATTTTTATTTTCCATTATTTGTTTTTTTTAATTTTTTCTACAATATCGTAATAAGTTGTATCTTCATAATCAGAGTCTGAACAACATAAATTTCCATATATTTTTTATAGTAAGTCGTATGCCTCTAAAAATTTTTAAAATAATAATATGTAATTTTATCTTCTTTGCTATCAAGTCTAATTATTTTGTAATCCATAAAAATTTAAATTGATTATTTTAAAGATTAAAAGATATTATTTAAGAGTTTTTGGATATAGCTTTTCAATTTTGTTTTTTTGAATTTCTAATTTTCTTTTCTCATATTTTTTTGAGATGATTTTTCTAATAAGTAATTGTGGAACAAGCCAAATTAAAGCTATAGCTATAGCCATGAAAATAGGATTGCGCCAAGTTAACCTAAGTATCTCTTCTGTTAATTCTTGATTTAGAATTTGCATAAATAAATATTTAGATGATATCAATATAGAAACTCACGTTTTTGCACTTTTACTAGTAAACATTAAAATTATAACCTTATTAAGAAATAATTCTATGTTTTTATTTATAATTTTTTTTTAATTAATTATTTTCTATCTCTTATTTGAAAGAGTAAAATTATATTTCTAATATTCAAAAAAATGTCTACCTACCTTATCACAGGCTCAAATAGAGGGATTGGATTGGAATTATGTAATCAAATTCATAATAGAGGTCATGAGGTGATCGCAACTTGCAGGAGGGCCTCACCAGAATTAATTAATTTAGGGGTAAGAATTGAAGAGAATATAGACATCTCTTCTGAAGAGGCAATAACTAATTTAGCTAAAAAACTATCAGGAATTAATTTAGATTGCATAATACATAATGCAGGTATTTATGAATTTAATTCTTTAGAAGATTTACAAAAAAAAAGTATTTTGCGCCAATTTGAAATCAATGCATTCAGCCCCATCTCTATGACTCAATCTCTTAAACATCTTTTAAAAAGGTCCTCTAAAGTTGCCTTCATTACAAGCAGAATGGGATCTATTGGAGACAATTCATCTGGAAGTTCTTACGGCTATAGGATGTCCAAAGTAGCTTTATCTATGGGAGCAAAATCACTCTCACTAGATTTATTAAAAGAAGAAATTTATGTTGCTATTTTGCATCCTGGATTGGTAAGTACCCGTATGACGGGCTTTACTCGAAATGGAATCACTACTGAAGAATCAGTAAATGGTATTTTAAAGCGAATTGATTCTCTAAATAAAAATAATTCAGGCACTTTTTGGCATGCTAATGGTCAGGTTTTGCCTTGGTAGTATTTATTCTTCTTATTAATTTTTAATTATTAGAATAATTTTATTTGTTAAAAGAATTTTAAATTTTAATCTAATTTCTTCCCTTATCGAATTGATTTAGTTATGTTTAAAAAAACATTAGTAAAGGGGGTGATTCATTGTCGTATCTACCGAAAAATGCGGTTAATAAAGAGGCCGTGAATTCAGTATCTTCATCTATTTCACTGGTCTCTTTTTCTTTAATTAAGAAAAAAGGTTTTATAATTAATAGATTTATATAATTAAATCTAAACTTGTTTAAGAAAGCTCTGCAATTAATTAAATCGTAGAGCTTTTTTATTGACAACTATGTATTTAAAAATTTTTTAATAATGCTAAATAATTTTTTTACCAAATTTTTAAAGCTTACGAAGATAATTTTATTAACAAATTAGCTAAAACTTATTTAATATTTTCTTGAAACTTCTTCCGATTATTTAGAGTTTTTTCTGAGGACTTAATTATTTCAGAGAAAATCACTATTGAGGAAATTAAAAAAAATAAAAGGATGTAAGTTATGTACATTTATATGAAAATACTTATTACTAAAAATATAGCGCCCATTACTACTGCAAAATGGCTCCATCAAATAATAAGTCTTTCCATGTATAACACCGCATCTTTATTTTATTTTCTTTACTCATGAAATTTCCCAACCATTTCCAATCCAACCATTTAGTCATTGCTATCGCAAAGACTAAATGACCTAAAATTAAACCTATAAGATCAACTTGAGAAATATCTTTTGTAAAACGTTTGAAAAAAAATATTCCACTAGCTTTTATCTCTATTAAATAAAACTCCCCAATCCTCTTTGTATTTGTCCCAAACTCCTTTTGTTTTCGCTTTTGAGAGAATTATTTTTATCTTTCGTTTAATTTGTTTTTAAGGATATTAAAACTATTTGAGAAGTCTTTTTTTGTTGGCTCATAAAGGTATTTTGAAGTTATTTTAACTAAGTACAAGGTAGTTGTTAAAGTAAAATTAAGCCGAATAGTTGCTTTTTTTTTTTCGACTTTTTGAAGTGCTGTTTATAAGAAAATTATTTTATATTATTTTTTATCCTGTAAAAAACTATGGCTTTAACAAATGAAGGAATATTCTTTCTAGGAGCCAAATTGTTAAACCTCCCTCTAGAAATGCTAACCAGTACATCCCATAGTCTGATAAACCCATTTGCTCCTTTACCGTTTTGATTAAATTTTTGTGATACTTTATAAGATTTTTCATTTTTTAAAATAATGGTTAATTTAGTTAATTAAATAGCCTTTTCCATAACAAGATAGACATGTTTTAGTCTCATCTAATGAAACTCTTAAATAACCAGCTCCATTACATCGATAACAATCTGTCTTAGTTTTTGAGTAGATTTTGGACTTAAGCTTAGCAGCTCGATTCAAATAAAAAACAGTTTCTTTACGACCATTTGCTTGGATCGCTTTGTTTAAAAGTTTTTTATAGGTGACTTTTTGTTCTTGAGTATTCATCACTTTTATTAAGCTAATTTTCTAAAAAAGATAATAAGATTACTTAAAAATAAAAATAATTCTTATGAATTTACTAATGATATTTCTAATTTTATCTCTTTTGAGATGATAATAATATAACTATTATTTTTACTAAATGAATGCCTTAATGATAACAGAAGGTTTTATTTTAATAGAAAATTTATCTTTGAAGAATATAAATAGATAATTTTCATGAGTTATTTAAATTTATTTGCAGAGGGTTTAAAAGATCACCCGGCTTTTTTTAAACTCTTAACTAATAGTTCATTTTCTTTAGTTAAGATGTCAATCTTTGATTTTTTCTTTTCTTTTTTGATTTCAGCGGCTAAATCATTTTGCATTTTTAGATTTTTTTTCATTTAAGAAAAATTTTATTTTAAAGAATATAAGCTAAAAATAATACCGACTCCAAAATAAAACTGTTGGGAATTTAAACAAAAAAAGATTATATTTTATTTTGCACATAGATCACTAAATTAATTCAACAGACTGTGGAAAAACCTGTTGAAAAAGCTATAAAAAGTGGATAACTCGCCGGGAGCAGTGCTAAAACAAGGTTTTTTAGATTATTTCCTAAGTATTAATACTTTATTAGTAAGATTTAAAATATAGAGATAAAAGCCATATAATCAACTGTTATAACTATGGGATCATT
This sequence comes from Prochlorococcus sp. AG-409-A22, assembly GCA_003216135.1. Classification (GTDB taxonomy): domain Bacteria; phylum Cyanobacteriota; class Cyanobacteriia; order PCC-6307; family Cyanobiaceae; genus Prochlorococcus_A. Next base: position 31,339 of record QCJI01000010.1, read on the forward strand.
ACTTTTTTTTCTTAAATCAAATATGTTTCTTGAAAAGCGGACTTTAATTAATAAACGATTTTTTTTATTCGAGTATGTTTCAAATTGAAAATTAAAGTAAAGAAAAATATATAAAAATTTAAAAATTTTTTTAAATATTGGTTAAAAAGCTTATTCGGTTTTCTCTATATTTTTTCTTTTCATAAAAAAAACAAATTGAATAGATTATTCTTTTATTTAATAACAAAATGACAGGAGAAACAAAGGAATCTCAAAAATGCTCAGGTAAGAAAAACCTTATGTTTGCTTATGGTTTTCTTCAGTTAGGATCAAGCTTAGTATCTGCATTAGCTTTAGCTGCAATAGCTTTTGGGTTTTGTTCAATTAAAAAGGAATCAAAACTTTTCAATAAATGTGTTACGGAAGTAATTGAAAAGGGTAGTAGCAGTTCTGAGGCTGTTAGATATTGCAATGGTGGTAAGTGAATTTCTCAAAAATTTAATTAATTAAATTTGACCGAAGAGTTTTGACTTGATACTTTAAAAACAAACCAACTATTAGACATGTTCCCTTTAAATGGTTTTTCATATATTTGTAATATTTAAAGAAGTAAAAAGTTTTGAAATCTATAATTCAAATTTTGAAATAGAAGAAAAAATATCTTTGGAAATAACCAAAGAAGAATAACACTATCTTTAAATTAACTACACAATAGTTTTCTTATAATCCTCTTAACTTAAGTAAGATTATTAGATTTAGAATAATTGCTCGAGATTATAAGATGACTCTTTCATATCATTTTCACTTATTATTTATAAGTATGTTTCCTATTGAGGGCATTTATATAAGATGTATATAATTTATCCCAAACAAATTCAAAATTATCCTTACTTAAATTCTTAAATAGAATTTCTCATTTAAAGTAAATGTGATAAGAATAAATCATCATAAAAATTATTATTTCCTTTTTAGCGCAAATCTTTATTAATCCCGTTTTCCTTGATATTAAAAGATGATTTTAATTTTATTTAAAAAACAGATCTTAAACAATACGAGTATTCATTTTTTGTTTTTTGAATAATCCTACTGTTTCATCAAGATCCATACAAGGCTGAATATTGATATCCATTAGTCTTCTCCAAGGGTGCCATTGTTTCCATATTGTCTCAAGGGAATCTGCACTTACTACAGAATGACCAATTCCATTCTGTATCATAAAAACCCAAGAATGAACTTCATAATTTTCTGGTTTGTTTTGAGGACCCCCGGATTCATACCAATTTATTAGCATTTCTGCTCCTTCTTCTTGATCCTCACCATCAGCAAATTCGTAGGAAATCAAATACCTTTGCATTTAAATGAATATTTAAATAATTAATTCTAACTCGACAATTAAATATTGCATTTCAATTTTATGAATGCTAAAAATTTAATAAACAGTAATTTCCTCAATGATTCAAATAAGATGGAAAATTAAAAAGAATATTTTAAGTAATATATCTTATATAAATAAAATAATTTTGGAATATTTCGACAAACATGATCTTTTCGTATAAATTAAATTCATAAGAAAAAAATTAACTATATTAAAATAACTAATAAAATTAGTTATCATAAGTTTGGCAGAATAAACTTTATGGTAAATAAAAAAGATAGTCTTGACCCATTAGATAACTTAGAATATGAAAAAGTTCTTGAAGAAGAAATAATTAATTCATTTGAAAATAAATTCCATATTGATTCTAAATCTGATAATCAAAAAATTAAATTCTATAGACTTAAAAGGACAATATTAGAAGTATCTAATAGGTTATTTTTCTTTTGCTTTATTGGAAGTTTTTTGTACTCTTTCTTTTTAGCTTTCTCAGCAAATAAGATTTGGTTCATATTTTACTTAATTAGTGTTTTTTCATGTATTTTTTATACGCCTAATAGAAAAGCACTTAAGGAATTAATAGCAGCCTGGCCCAACATAGAAGATTTTATTAAAGGTAGAAGTTTATCAAGAAAAAGAAAATAGATTATGCATCCCATTAATTCTTTTAAAAAGTGGTTATTAACTCTTTTAGTACAATATGTTGAAGTTACTAAAAAAGGAATAAAAAATGAGCCTCCTAAACATAGGGTTTATTATTGAGTTCTTTTTGTTAGGAGTAGTTATTTTATGGATTAGTAAACTAAATATTAAACAAAATAGACAACCTTCTTTGTCGCGAAAGATAATTAAAAATTTAAAATATTAGAAGTTTCGCTGAGTAATCTTCTATAAATATCCTGAAAAATATACAAATTTTTAATCTTTTTTCTCTCACTTCGTATTAGAAATCGGTTAGAACAATTAAATAGTTTACAAATAATATGGTTTTATCATCACTGGGTCTTTCTCCAATCACTAATCCATTCAATAGTGTTTTAATTGAAAAGGAATTATTAAATGTTGATAAAAAGTTTATTCAACTTGTTTCTATAGCTAAAGCTTTACCTCGAACAGAAGTTGTCGAAAGTAGTAAAAATTATTGGAGAGGTATTTGTAGAAGCTTAATTTTTAGATTTCCAGATGATCTTGAAATTTTAAAGCTGGAAGGAAGAAGTCTCATAAGTAGATCCAAAGGAATAATTCAAATAAGATCTGCGGCTAGATTAGGTCAATCAGATTTGGGAGTTAATTTAAGAAGAGCTGAATATTTGTTTGATAAATTAGAGAATTCTTAAAAAGACTGATTTTTATAAAATTAAGGTTCTTTTTACTAGATAGTTGTGCTTTAATTCGTAGGAATATTAGAAATTCCATGGTGAAAATAATTTTAGTTGCAATTATTGTCGCTCTTGTATACTCTCAACCTGATCTTCGTCTTACAGTCGCTGATTGGTTAAGGACAGCTTCAGATTTTCTAATTGAATCCGTAGAAGTAAAACCCTGAATAGATTTCTACTAAAGAACTAAATAATACCTGAAATACTAATAATCTGTTTAATGCAAATAGCTACAAAAATAAAAATGATTATTCTGCTAAAAATATATTTCACTTAAAAATTAAATAGTTTTAACCACATAATAGGAAAATTCTTTGAAATTTCTGAATAGTTAACGATAATAGGAAATATGAAGCTTAGATTATTTGAATTCTATTTTCTAAAAGACTATTTAAGGCCTTGGTTAGGTCTTATTTATTCTTTATTCTTCCTGTTTTTTTTAGGAGCGATAGGCTATCGAATAACAGAGGGATGGGAATGGAGTGACTGCTTATGGATGGTTCTCATAACAATAACTACAATTGGTTTTGGGGAAGTGCAACCTTTAAGTCCGGAAGGCAGAATCATTACAGTTTTGATAATCGTTGGCGGATTGATATTTATTCAATTTACCTTTCAGAAAGCTGTAAGATTATTCGAATCAGGCTATTTTCAAAGAGTAAATGAATTACGTTTTAAAAGAATTCTTAGAAAAATGGAAAACCATGTAATTTTGTGCGGTTATGGGAGGGTAGGTCAGGAAATATCTAACCAAATAAAAACACAAAATATCCCTATTGTTGTTGTAGAAAGTGACGAAGGTAGAATAAAAATTGCTCAAGAGAATGGTTTAGAAGCGCTTTGTGCCGATGCAACTCTAGATAAAACATTAAAACTAGCAGGATTAGAAAAATGTAAAAGTTTGGTTGTTACCTTGCCTAATGATGCTTCTAATTTATATGTGGTTTTAAGTGCTAAAGGGATAAGAAGTTCTATTAGAGTAATTGCTAGAGCTGGAACTGAGGAGGCTGCAAGTAAATTAAGATTAGCTGGTGCAAGTATAGTTGTAAGTCCTTATATTGCGGCAGGAAGAGCAATGGCATCAATGGCTTTAAGACCAATAGCTATTGACTTTCTTGATTTGCTTGCTGGAAGTGAATGTGAAATAGAAGAATTTGAACTAAGTAATGATATTAACCTTTTTGAAACTGCAGATAAAAGATCACTTTTGGAACTTGGAATAGGTAAAAAAAGTGGAGCAAAAATATTAGCCATTAAGGAATATGAAAAGTTAATAACCAATCCTGGAGGTGATTTTATACTTCAGCCAGGACAGGTATTAATTGCATTTGGCAGCAAAGAGCAGTTGAAGATATTGAAAGGTTTATTAGGAAATCTTGTTGTATCAATAGAGCCTCTTAAATAAATCAATCAATCAATCAATCAATCAATCAATATACTCATGTCAAGATTTTTTGATATATAATTTTTTTGTCTCATAATTATTTTTTTTGAAAGTCTTTTTGCTCATTTAGTAGTAGATTTATAGAGATATTCTTTTTTTAATGGAAGAGAAATTAACTCTTTTCAAGAATCGTAAAAGATTCGGCATCGAAAAAAATATTGATATTATTTTCAAGAATACTTCTCTAGTATTGTCTAGTTTCGTAGCAATAATACTTTTAGGAATTATTTTAGTAGTATTTTTTCAGTCATTTGAATCTTTTTCAAGGTATGGTTTGAAGTTTCTGGTAACTTCTCAATGGAATCCTGTAAAAGATGAATACGGAGCTTTTACAGCAATATATGGCACATTAGTAACTTCTTTTCTTTCCCTATTACTAACTATTCCTTTAGGCGTTGGTACTGCAATATTTATTACCGAGGACTTTGTGCCAAAAGTCTTTAGAGAAATAATAGGTTCCTTTGTTGAATTATTGGCAGCCATACCATCAGTCGTATTGGGCCTTTGGGCAATATTTGTTATGGAACCTTTTTTAAGAGCATTTTTTGTCTTTTTACATAGTTTCTTTGGATGGATACCTTTATTTAGTACAGAACCTGCAGGTAGGAATTCACTTCTGGCGATATTGATTTTAGTTGTAATGCTTTTGCCAATAGTTACTGCGATAGCTAGAGATTCTCTTAATCAAGTCCCTAAAAAACTAAGAAATGCAGCCTATGGGATTGGAGCAAGTAGATGGAAAACAATATTTTCAGTAATTTTGCCAGCTGCATTATCTGGAATTATGGCAGGTGTGCTATTAGCTTTAGGAAGGGCCATGGGAGAAACAATGGCTGTGACAATGATTATTGGTAATTCTAATGTCTTTAGTTGGTCATTATTGTCACCTGGATATACTATTTCCTCGATGCTCGCGAATCAGTTTGGTGAGGCTGACGGAAGTCAGGTTTCATCTCTGTTTTATGCTGCTTTTGTACTTATGATCTTGTCATTGGTAGTAAATATTTTTGCTCAATGGCTAGTTAAGAAATTTAGTCTCAAATATTAGATAATTATGAATTCTCTTTATTACCAGAAAAGACTTCCAAGAAATATAGGAGATAAATTCCTTACTTCTTTATCCGTAATTTCTGCACTGATAGCAATACTTCCCTTGATTTTCTTGGTAACATATATTCTTATAAAAGGAGGATCTCAAATTGCCCCAGAATTATTTACTTTAGAACCAAATCCTCCCGGAGATGATTTAGATGCAGGAGGTATTAATCCTGCGTTAATCGGAACATTAATAATTACTAGCATTGCTTCAATTATCGCGATACCAGTAGGTGTAGGCGGTGGTATATATCTAGCCGAATATTCTAAGGGTGGTGCTTTCTCAAGATTTATCAGATTTGGGGTTAATGTTCTTGCCGGAGTTCCCTCAATTATTGCTGGTGTATTTATTTATGCCTTAATTGTTTCAACAAAGATTTTATTTGGAAGTATGTATAGCGGCTTTGCTGGAGGCATGGCACTTTCAATATTGATGCTACCTACAGTAATTAAAACAACTGATGAAGGTTTAAAGTTAGTCCCGAATGAGTTAAGGTATGCTTCTCTTGGTGTTGGTGCAAGTATGTATGCAACTATACTAAAAGTTACGCTGCCTTCTGCCTTTCGTTCTATTGCGACTGGAGTTGTACTTGGTATAGCAAGAGCTGCAGGAGAAACAGCACCTTTGATTTTTACTGCTTTATTCTCTTATTACTACATAACTGGTTTTGGAGATTTATTCTACGAGATGGGTTCTTTATCTGTGTTGATCTATAATTTTGCTCTTGAACCCTACGATGCACAGAATAAACTAGCCTGGGCAGCTTCCTTTATTCTTGTTTTATCTATACTATCAGTAAATATATTCTCAAGGATATTAGCTGCTTTTACTGAGAAAACTAAGAGAGTATAAATGATTAAAACTAATAAAAAAACACATAAGAATATCATTTTATCTCTCGAGAATGTCTCTATTAGCTATGGAAAGTTTGAAGCTGTAAGAAATATTTTTTGTGATTTTAAAAAAGGAAATATAACATCCCTTATTGGACCTTCAGGTTGTGGCAAATCAACTGTTCTTAGATCTTTAAATAGAATGAACGATTTAATCCCTAATTGTTCACTGAAAGGGACTGTAATGTTCAATGGAACTAATATTTATGATAAAAGGGTAGATCCTGTTGAAGTAAGAAGAAGAATTGGAATGGTTTTCCAACAACCTAATCCTTTCCCTAAATCTATATATGAAAACATTGCATTTGGTGCAAGAATTAATGGCTTCACTGGAGAAATGGATGATTTAGTCGAAAGTTCGCTAAAAAAAGCTGCTTTATGGGATGAGTGCAAGGACAAACTTAATGATAGCGGTTATTCGTTGTCTGGAGGGCAACAGCAAAGATTATGTATTGCGAGAACTATAGCAATTGAGCCTGAAATAATTCTAATGGATGAGCCATGTTCAGCCTTGGATCCAATCTCAACTTTAAAAATAGAGGAGACTATGCATGAACTCAAGAAGAATTACACAATAATAATCGTTACTCATAATATGCAACAGGCCTTAAGAGTTTCTGACATGACAGCATTTTTCAATGCAATAGAATATGAAAATGGAGATGGTGGTAAGGTTGGCTATCTTGCAGAATTTAATTCGACAAAGAAGATATTTAATTCTCCCAAGGAAAAAACTACTCAGGAATATATATCTGGTAAATTTGGTTAATTTTTTCTTTTAAAATAAAAAAGAAGAAATTAATCACAAAAGGAACAAAAGAGTAGACAAAAGGTATAAATACCTATATAGTTATTAGCAATTGATATGCTTTGGCTTGAAAAAATACCCTCTTATTCCTTTCTTAATTTTTGCAGGTGCTGTAATTACAACTGCCACTATAGGTCTACCATTTTTTACTTCATAATACTAAATATTATTTAATTTTAGTTAACCCATAATTTTTATAATAAAAGATTTAATTGGAAGTCCTCATAAAACAATAATAAGTGGAGATTTATTTGACTTTATAAAAAATAGAGAGAATATGAATGTGTGTGAGTGAGAAATTTGCTTTTAAAACCACTTCTAGTGTGTTTTATTAATTAAATTTTTTATGGATAAAACTAAAGAACAATTAGAAAAACTTAGAGAAGTAGCTGAGGCTTCTCTAACAAAGACAGATGAACTTCACAAGGTTCTTGCTCAGATTGAAGCTCTTATGTCCAGGGAAGAATCAAAAACACTATCAAAGAAAAAATAAATACTAATTATACATATTATTTTTGTACTTTTTATTACATCATCTAATTTCAATCATTGTTACTAATTTCATAATCAAAGCCCTTTCTAAAGTTTTCTGTTAGGTCTTGAGGTCTACCTTCTTAATGTAAAAGATCTCTTTTAGTTATTTTATAAAGATTTTATTTATTATTAGTTAATAACTTTATTGATTTCTTTCTTGCAAATATTTACATCAAATAATTCAGTATTTACAATCTCAATTCCTGTTTTTTCTGTAACTTTAACAGTAGCATGACATTCATCTTGTTTAAGAGCCATATAGCTTGGGTTTTTATTCTCTAAATCTAATTCGATTTCTGAATTAACATTATTATTTTTGTATTGTTCCATTACTAATGTAAGAGCCTCAATCTCAACAGAAAAGTTCTCATTAGCTTTTAAAATAAAAGGAGTAAAAAGTATTTCAAATAAAATAAAAGGTATTAATTTTTTCATTTTTACAAAATTTTCTTATTTTTTTTATAACGTGGATTTTCTGATAAAGAAAGGTACATAGGTTAGATTTGTTTCTTTTTTATTTTTTTAATATTTGAATTATCATTTTCATTTCCTTTTTTT
>QCJI01000011.1 GCA_003216135.1 Prochlorococcus sp. AG-409-A22
TGGTAAAATCAATTTCTATAGGCAAGAGTTCTAGTAAAGTTTCTTCAAAAAAAGAAGCTGTCAAAAAGGACGCTAAACCAAAAACTACAAAAAAAGTAGCTGTCAAAAAAGACACTAAACCAAAAACTACAAAAAACGTAGCTGTCAAAAAAGACGCTAAACCAAAAACTACAAAAAAGGTAGCGGTCAAAAAGGACGCTAAACCAAAAACTACAAATTAAGAAAAATTACTAATGGCACATAAAAAAGGTACAGGTTCCACTAGAAATGGAAGAGATTCAAACTCCAAAAGACTTGGTGTAAAAGCATATGGAGGAGAAAAAGTAACTGCTGGATCAATTCTAATCCGTCAAAGAGGTACTTCTTTCTTACCTGGAATCAACGTAGGAAAAGGTAAGGATGATACCCTTTTCGCATTGAAAGAAGGTACTGTGAGTTTTGAAAGCATCAAAAGAAATTTAAGAAATAGAAAAAGAGTTAATATAATTCTTTAAGATTTCTTATAAGCTCTTGTAGTTATAAGAATGGGATGAAAGACTTCTGTAAAATTTAATTGAAGTTTCTTAAAAAACCCTTCGATAATTTCATTATCGTCAATATGGAATGGATATTCATTATTTTCTCCCTTATAGAAATACCAATTAAATAATGCAACAGACTTAGAATCCATAATTTTATAAAAAATATCAAGTTGAGAAGTAGGATCAGGAAGATGTTCCAAGACATCTAGACAAACTATTGAATCGAATTTAGATATTTCTGTTTCTTGAATTGTCTTGCAAAAGGTGAGTTTGTTTTCCACTCCTAATTTCTTAGCCCTATATTCAACAAAGATTCTATTTGTTTGATTAATATCTACAAAAAAAACATGCTCTACCTTTGAAGACATGGCATTGGCTAAGGCATGCGTACCTATCCCGCCACCAAAATCTAACACTAAATCTCTTGAAAATCTCTGTTGAAGCCTTAATGTATCAGCAATATAATCTTTACTCGAAATATGCCAAGCAGCTAAATCAGCCAGATGCCTATCTCCTACAATATCTTCATAAAAATCTGATACTTCACCTAAAGAATCTCCAGGATGCAAACTTGCCAAGTTCATCTTGGCGTTTCTCAGGAAATCCTCTAAATCAGATTCTTCGAGGGACAGGAATTCTATTAAATGAGATTTCAAATTAAAAGCATCATTAATAAATTCTTTTAATATGAAATCATCGTTTTTCAATTTCTTAATTTTTAATTTCCAATATAAAAATAATAAGATAGTAAGAAATCATCATCAAAGTATTCTTAATATTAAACATGGAAAGTAAGGATGGATTCTTAGTAATTAATAAAGAGAGAGGATGTACATCTCATGATTGTGTTAAACAAATAAGAAAGCTAATAAAAAAAAAGAAAGTTGGTCATACCGGCACTCTTGATCCAGAGGTAACAGGTACATTACCAATTGCGATAGGAAGTGCGACAAGATTTATTCAATATTTACCACAATGGAAAACATATATCGGACAAATAAAATTAGGATTAAGAACAAATACTGATGATATTCAAGGTAGCATAATTAATCAGAGAGATTGGCCAAAAATTAGTAGTGAAAGTTTAGATCAATATTTAAATAATTTTCGAGGAATAATCAAACAAATTCCTCCAAAGGTGTCTAGCGTTCATATTAATGGTGAAAGGGCCTATAAAAAGGCTTTGCAGAATGAAGATTTTGAATTATTCCCTAGAGAAGTAACAATAGAAGAACTCTCGCTAATGAAATGGAATCAAACAAATGGAATAATAGAAATAAAAATTAAATGTTCAGCAGGAACATATATAAGATCGATCGCCAGAGATTTGGGTATAATCTTAAATTCCGAGGGTTGTCTTTTGAAACTAAAAAGAATTTCTGCTTGTGGATTTCATGAGCAAAATTCTATAAAAATATCTGATATAAAGAAATACCAAAACAACACTAGCAATTTAATTATTCCAACAATTGCTGCACTTGATCATATCTCAACATTAGTTTTAAAGAATGAAGAAGAAATCAATTTTTGGCAAACAGGAAGAGTAATCAAGTTTGATTCGAATAACTTCACTAAAACCTGCTCTTTTGATTACAAACAACCTATAAAAATTATAGATGTTAAAAATAATCTTCTTGGTATAGGATTTATTAATGAAGAGCAAACTAATTTAAACCCTAAATTAGTTCTTAATGCAAAATAATTCTTTATAAAAAATCTTTTTTAAAAGGTTTAACATCTACTTCTTTATAGAAATGTTTTAAAATTTGTTCTGCTTTAAGTCCTTTAGAAGCCATATATTTTGCACCCCATTGACTCATACCTACTCCATGACCAGATCCCTGACCTATAACTATTAGACTCTTTTCAATTGGAAGAATCTCATTTTCTTTGTCTTCAAAAAATTTAAACCTCACAAAAGTACTCTTAAGATTCATTCTTCTTCTTAAATCTACTCCAGATATTTGTTCAGAACCATATTCGCCATAAAGTATCACATTTTTTACTCTCCCTGTATCAGTTATATTTGAAATCTCTATATTTTTTATTCCTCCAATCTTAGGGAACAAACTTTGTAATTCTTCATTGGAAAATTTCTTCTGCCATCGCAGTTTTGGATTTTGTTGATCAAAGTCTTTTACACTAGATAAATATTGATATTTATTCTTCCATACGTCTTGGCTATTTTCTGTCATACCTCCTGAACTACTATGAAATAAGGCATTAATCAATTTATTCTTATATGTCAATACTAAAGATCTTGTACTTCTTACTGCTCTGATAGTTTTATAAGTTCTTGATTCCAAACCATTGTAAACTTGGCTTTTCTCCGTCGAATCAATGTCATAAAAAAGATTTCCTTTTTGTTTTAAAGCATAGGTCCGAGAAGCAATAGCTTGTGCTTTTAATGCTTCCATAGGCCACTTAGTTGGCATCTCTGAACCAACCACACTACTAAGATATCTTTCAATACCAAGAACGTTAACTATTAATATTTCAGCATCTAGTATGTACAGATTAATTGTACCTGAGTATCTTTTCTGACCGACCCAAATACCTCTCCCATCAGAAGACTTAATTTGGAATTTTTGTTTATTTTTTAAATCATATATTTTTTGTTTGTTCTGATCAAAGAATAAATTTTTTCGATTTTCTTGATTTTTTAAAGTTAAGCCTCTTATTTTCTTATTAGAAAAAATTTCCCCCTTGATAATTAAAGGTATAAATCTATCTGATCTAATCCTTACGTTATTATTTTTTGCTATTAAGACCCTTATTATTGGCTCTTTGGAGGCATAAACTGAATGAGTGTTAAAAACAAATAAAAATACAATACCTGCTAAATAAAATTTAAAAGGAATTTTTACAGATTTAAATATCACTTTGTTTAAAAAACAAGTTTTAAATTTGCCTTAGTTTGACTAAAAGTCTAGATTTAATCTAGGTATCAAAATAAAAATATCATAATAAGTGAACATCACCTTCTTAGGAACAAGTTCTGGAGTGCCCACCTTAACAAGAAATGTCTCTTCCTTAGCTCTTAAATTATCTCAATCTTCTGAAGTATGGCTATTTGACTGTGGAGAGGGAACGCAGCATCAAATAATGAAAAGTAATATTAAATCCTCACAAATAAAGAAGATATTTATTACACATATGCATGGTGATCATATTTATGGTTTACCTGGTCTCTTAGCAACCCTCGGACTATCAGGAAACAGTAATGGAATTGAAATTTACGGACCTAAAGATCTCAGAGGATTCATAACTTCTGCTCTTAATAGCAGTTATTGCAAGTTGTCTTTTCCATTGCAATTTGTAGAAGTTGAAAATTATGCCTCAGAAAATAAAGTGTTATTTGAAAACAATAAATTAAAAGTTAGTTGCGCAGCTCTTAAACATAGATTACCTGCGTATGGTTATAGAGTAAACGAGAAAGATAAACCAGGCATATTTGATATCAAAAAAGCAGAGTATATGAAGATACCTCCTGGGCCAATCTATTCAGAACTTCAACAAGGTAAAACAGTTAAACTAGAAAATGGGAGAATTTTGAATGGGAAAGAATTTTGTGGACCGCCTAGAAAGGGTGAAAGTTTTGTTTATTGCACAGATACAGTCTTTAGCGAATCAGCAGTATCTTTATCAAAAAACGCTGATTTACTAGTCCATGAATCTACATTTTCTAAAGAAGACGAGAAAATGGCCTATGAAAAATTACATTCCACAACAATCATGGCAGCACAAACAGCATTATTATCTAATGCAAAAAAATTAATCATTACACATTTAAGTCCAAGATATACCAACCGAAGTTCAGTCACACCAAGTGATTTGCTTAAAGAAGCTCAGAAAATTTTTCCCAATACTTACCTAGCTAAGGACTTTTTAACTTCAGAAATTAAATAAACTGCAACAGTTCGTGAGAAGTAGGGTTGTAAATGACCAACCCATGAAATAATAGTCATAGGTTTTTCTATTTGATGTCGATCGAAATGGTTACTTTTTTTTCGTTCCTAAACAAGTCTCTAAAAAGACTTATGATTTTACTTCCATTGATTGTTGGTTTAATCTTAAATCCAATCTCTGCCAATGCACTATATCCTAGTGATCCTTCGTCAGTAGATGTTTTGAAAGGTAATCTTCATGGGCAAGATCTTCAGAATACTGAATATGTAAAATATGACTTATCTGGACAAGACTTAGGTGAGACTAATCTTCAAGGTGCCTATATGAGTGTTACAACTGCAGCAAATGCTAGTTTCAAAGGTGCCAACATGGACAGCCTAATTGCATATGCAACTCGTTTTGATAACGCTGACCTTTCAGATGCAATCATTACTAATGCCGATCTATTGAAAAGTTATTTTGATGGAGCCAACATAGATGGGGCAGACTTTACTGATTCAAATCTTGATCTAGCTCAGAGAAAATCATTATGTTCAAGAGCAACAGGTACTAATCCTAAAACAGGGGTAAATACACTAGATAGTCTTGAATGCACTGGTTTAAGAGGTTATATACCTGCAACACCAAAAGCTTAATTTAAAAATTAATTTAATTAATTAGGGTAAATATTACCAGGTTCTTTTGAGCCTGGTTTTTTGCTGTACCACCATTCTTGTATCTCAGAAGAAAATTTGATTGAGAAGAGGGTAATAACTGTTTCAACAGATTTTGAACCAGGCTCCAAAATCTGCACTGAGTATGAGGGACATTTTCTTGAAGCCATATCTGCTACAAATCTAGAACCTATTCTTCTCCAACTTGGCTCTTTGCTACGCCAGGCTAACCTCGAGCAAGGCCAAGGTAACTCTTCTCTATCATAAAGCCTACAACATGGTCCAATAACTTTATAACTATACTGGCCTCCATAACTTGATTGAATCGTTCCTGTTTTAAAGAATTCAAATTTATTCATTTTTCTCAAAAAAAAGCCACCTCATTAGAGGGTGGCAGAAAAAATTTAATTTATCAACTTAATAAAGTTAATTTTTTATAATTAATACAATTCTTCCTCAGCATGAGTTGTAATTGTTACATCTGATGTTGGATAAGCCACACATGTGAGAACAAAACCAGCTTCTAGTTGATCATCATCCAAGAAGCTTTGGTCTGACTGATCTACACTTCCAGATGTAACCTTTCCAGCACATGTTGAACAAGCTCCAGCTCTGCAAGAATAGGGAAGATCAATACCCTGTTCTTCTGCAGCATCTAGAATATATTGATCATCAGGTACCTCAATGGTTGAGTTGAGTCCTTCACCTTCGCTGATGAGTGTAACTTTGTAAGAAGCCATTTAAATAAAGAAAATTGTTGGTCGTTAATACCTATAAATACATTTTTAACATTGATTAGGCCGATATGTGAGATTTTGAAGTAAAAAATGACACAAAAAAATGTATTAAAGGAGATTCATAAGAAAAACTTATAGATAAATTAGGTTTCTAGCTTTTTTGCCATAATACTGACCCAATCCTTTCGCGAGGACTCATCAATTAATGTAAATTTATTGATACTCAATATTTTTACAATTTCATCTTTTTGTGAATTTAAAATTCCGCTCAGGATAACTCTCCCATTATTTTTTAAACACATACTCATATCAGGGATTATGTTTTTTATTACTTCTGCAAGGATATTGCATAAAATAACATCAAATCCATTAAGTAAATATTTACTATTTACTTCATTAAATGATCCTAAATATGTATTAATGTTGTCTAAATTGCCAAAATTTAGTTGAAAATTAGATCTAGTAGAAGTTATTGCAAGATAATCATTATCAATAGCACAAATTTCTTTAGCTCCAAGAGATCTCGCAGTAACACTCAAAATCCCACTTCCACTTCCAATATCTAATACCTTTTGACCAGATAAAGAAATCTGTTCCATTTTTTCTAGACAAAGATATGTAGAGGGATGGCTTCCAGTACCAAATGCTGCTCCAGGATCTATTTTTATAATTTTCTTATTTTTAAATTTTTCATCCAACTTTATCCAGCAAGGCAATATAAGTAAATTCTTCCCTACTACTTCTGGCCCCCAATATTTCTTCCAACTTGTTAACCAGTTTTCTTCTTCAATAACACTCCAGTCAAAAAAACTTTTAGCAAAGTCATTTCTATTTAAAAGATCGCTAATTATAAATTCAAGATTATTTCTTGCAATCGCATCCCAGTCTGCAATTGGAAGCCAAATATTTGCTTTTTTTGTATATGCAGTTTTCAATAAATATTCAAATGAATAACTAAAAATACCTATATCATTCAATTTCCAAATAAGGATTTCTTCTGAATCACTTTCAATATCAAAGGTTAGTTTATACCAATCTTTTTTTACCATTAATTGATTAGAAATTATTTATAAAGTCACGGGATTAGCGCTAGTAATTCCCTCAACTTCAATAATAGACTTAAGCAAATCATTAGGTATTGGATCATCAATACTAAGCACCATAACCGCTTCTCCTCTCACAATTTTGCGCCCAACTTGCATAGAAGCAATATTTACATTATAGCTACCCAATAAAGAACCCAACTTGCCTATAATTCCTGGCATATCTCTATGCCTAGTCACTAACATATATCTACTTGGCGAGACATTAACTGGATATTGATCAATACTAATAATTCTTAATTCCCCATCTGCAAAAATGCTTCCTGCAACACTATGTTCACCATTATCGCCATAAGAAGTTAACTGAAGGGATCCGCTTGCAAATTCTGGTCTTGCCTCATCTTTACTCTCCAAAACCAAAATACCTCTTGAATCTGCCTCTAAAGAAGCATTCACATAATTTATCCTATCTCCAAGGGCCTTACTTAGTAGACCTTTGAGACTAGCTATTATTAATGGTTTGGAGGGATGTTGAACAAATTCACCTTGAAGCTTTACCTCTAATTTTTGAATCTGCCCCCCAGAAAGCTGGCTTATAAGAAGACCCATTGTTTCGGCCAACTGTAAATGAGGTTTTAGGCTATCCATAATATCAGGATTTAAACCAGGAATATTCACCGCAGTTCTAGCAGATAGGCCAAGCAAAACATCTCTTATTTGTTCAGCAACATCAACCGCTACATTTGCTTGAGCTTCTCTTGTAGAGGCTCCCAAGTGAGGAGTAAGAATAAGATTTTTATCTACTTTAAGTAATGGAGAAGTAGAGCATAGTGGTTCTTCTGAGAAAACATCTATTGCTGCACCTCCTATCAATGATTTATTCAACGCTTCTGCTAAAGCTTCTTCATCAATTATTCCTCCTCGAGCACAATTAATGAGTTTTGCACTTTTTTTCATACTTTTTAATACCTTCATATCAACTAAATTTTCTGTCTCAGATGTGCGAGGTAAATGTAAGGTTACATAGTCAGATTCTTGGAACAAAAGATCTAATTCAGAAAGTTTTACTTGTATTTGTTGTGCTCTTTCAGTTGAGACAAATGGATCGTATCCATAAACATCCATTCCAAGTGCATTTGCGACTTTAGCTACATGTGTTCCTATTTTTCCTAAACCTACAACACCTAATTTTTTCTTAAAAAGCTCATTACCAACAAATTTCTTTCTTTCCCATTTACCCAAAAAAGTACTGCCGTTAGCAATTGGTATATGTCTAGATAATGCCAACATCATAGCTATAGTATGTTCAGCAGCAGCTATAGTATTACCTCCAGGAGAATTTACTACAAGTACCCCTTTTTGAGTTGCAGCTTTAACATCTACATTATCCACACCAACACCAGCTCTACCAATTATTCTAAGTTTCTTTGAAGAGTTAATAACTGCCCCTGTTACTTGAGTACCAGAGCGTATCATTAAAGCATCGTATTCATCAATAATTGATGCTAATTCAGAGTTTGAGATTCCTATCCTCTGATCAACTTGTGCTACTTGTGAAAGAATATCAATTCCTTTTTGATCTATTGGATCTGTAATTAGAACTTTTGTCATTTAAGAGTTATTCTTTAATCTTTTACTTTAACTTAATCTATAGTATATGTATCTTATTTTATTAATTTGAATAACACACAAACATTTGAGGAATGAAATTTGACTAAAAGTATTCTGATATTTGAAAACCTTGATAAATGTATTGACTTATTTAATGTTTTCAAAGAAAAGTCAGTGTTGCTCTCTGAGGCAATATTGGTTACACCATTTGAAGAAAAAATCACTCCTGATCAACACGAATTAATAAATTCAACTTCAAATAACTACTTTAGATCAGACAAAATCGAAAATATAAGGATACTCAATCCAAAGCTTGATAGAAAAATAAGGCAAACAGAAATGGCTAGATGGCTAATGCCTTTTGGTTTTATAGCAGGCATAGCTTTTTCTAAAATGACTAATTTATCTACTTTCAGCTTCATTGGATTAGATAATTTAGGAGAATCTTTAATAGGAGGTCTTTTAGGAATGGGTTCAGGATATTTAGGGAGTATCTTTTCTGCTGCAAGTATCAACCTTAATAGACATAAAGAATTAAGATCAGTTTTTAATTTTAACAAAGAAGGGAAATGGCTTGTTCTTCTTGAAAATCAAATTGGATGTGAATTACCTTGGGCGTTAATAAAACAATCAGGTCCGCATGATATTATTTTTTTAGAAAACTAAATGGTTGAGCTAAAAAAATTATTAAATAATTCAAATAACAAAAAAGAACTTAGGGAATTAATATATATTTCTAATTTAGCTTTGAAACATTGGGAAACTTATTGGAGTGGCTTTAATTCAACATATGTATGCGAAGAGATTCTCAAAGAATTTCAAAATTTAAATGATTTCAAATTCTTTATATATGGAGGATATAAATCGGCACAAAGATCTAAAATTGCATGCTATAGAGAAGACAATCCCCCTGAAGAAGAAGAGCTAATAAAAAATTTTCCCGCGAAAGGAATTAAAATTAGTGGTAATTTTTTATTCGATAATGCTACTCAAGATGACTTTAGATCTATCCTCATTCAAAATGGAGTGAGTGAAGAAAAGATTGGAGATATCTGGACTATTGGTGATAGAGGCGCTCAAGGGATTATTGAAAATTTAGATATTGAAAATCTAAATGAAAAGTTTTTTTATTTAAGAGACGTAAAAGTAAAAATAAATATAGTTAGCTTAAATGAATTACGAATACCGGTTGGCAGGTCACAAAAAATTATTAATACTGTAGAGGCTTCAAAAAGATTAGATGCTATAGCTTCTGCAGGATTTAGAATTTCCAGAACAAAAATACTTGAAAGGATAGAAACTGGGGTTCTTAGATTAAATGGTACTAAAGTTAATAAACCAACAATTACTTTAAAAATAGGTGATAAACTTCAACTAGAAAACAAAGGCTTTGTCGAAATTCTAGATTTACAAATCACCAAAAGAGAAAGATGGAAAGTTAAATTACTTAGAAAATGAAACTTTACCTGCTATTTTCATATAAGGAGTTTTAAATAACACTCTTTAAAAGGGCGATTAGCTCAGTGGTAGAGCACTACCTCGACACGGTAGTGGTCACTGGTTCGAATCCAGTATCGCCCATTAAAATCTAGATAACTAAATCAATATCCACATAAAATAATTTCATTTTTTAGATTAGCTAGAAATGAAACTTAACCAATTAATTAACCTCCATAAAGGTATGACGGCTTTTGTCGTTTTAGGTCTAATGTTTTTTTATAATAATTTTACAATTGCTCCTTTAGTTTACTTAGCTCTACATGGTACTTATGGATTACTTTGGTTACTCAAAGAAAAAATATTTCCGGACCCTTATTTTAAAGAACAAATAAATTTTTTAACTTCAGTTACTGGTTTTATTTTCCTTGGAAGTTACTGGATAGCTCCATATATACTAATCTCCTCTTCGAAATCTGTTCCGGATTTAATAATAGCTGCATCTATATCAATAAATGTAATTGGTGTATTTTTACACTTTGCCAGTGATACGCAAAAATATTTTTCTTTGAAATTTAAAAAAGATTTAATTAAAGATGGATTTTTCAAAAAGATAAGGAACACAAATTATCTCGGAGAAATACTAATTTATCTATCATTCGCCATGCTTTCTATGAGTTGGATACCATTTGCTATTCTTGCAATATTTTTCTTTGTAGTTTTTCTACCAAGAATGATAAAAAAAGACAAGTCACTCACAAAATACTCTTCATTTGAAGATTACAAGAAAAAAACTGGTCTTATTTTGCCTAAATTTAATGCTTGAAAACAACTTGCCAGGTTGGAGGCACGATTTAAAATCTTCCATAAGAAAAGAAGGTGAATCTCCTTCTAAGAGATGGGTACAGCTTGCTACAGTTAACGATAAGAATGAGCCTAGATTAAGAACAGTTGTTTTCAGAGGATGGCAACAAGATAGTTCAATGATTATTTTTACAGATAGAAGAAGCGAAAAAATTAAGCATTTAAAATCTAATCCTAATGGAGAAATTTTATGGTTTTTTTTAACAGGCAAAACACAATATAGATTCAAAGGAGAAATACATGAATTAAATGAATTAATTGATAACGAACATTATTGGAATACATTATCTGAAAAATCAAAATTTTCATGGTTCTGGGGATCTCCTGGCGAGAAAATCAATAAAAAATTTCAATCTACTAATGAAATACCACCCAATCTACCTAAGCCAGAAAATTTTGTAGTTCTAAAATTTGAAGTCGACTCAGTAGATCTTCTTAAATTAGAAAAGACTATTCACAGAAGATATTTATGGAAAAAAAATAATCAATGGAAAAAAATAGAAATTAATCCTTAAAATATTTCTAAATTGTTGAATTAGGTTGAAAAAAATATAACGATCGTTCAGTTTTAAATAAAGAAACATTATTCTTATGGATTTTTCTGAAATTCCCGAAAAACCTTTTATTTTTTTATCTTGGGTAACGGCTTTAGGACTTTTAATAAGCCTTACAGAAGCGACAATAAGAATTAAAATTGAAAAGACAAACTCAAATCATAGAAGAAAAAAGCTTATTAAGAAGCTTTATCCTAAAAAGCTAGCCTGATATGTCTGAAAGTATATTCTCTTGTAGAAATTTAAACAAACTACCTTTGCTATATTTTTTCTTACCTTGATTTTCCTTAGATGAAACTTTTGATTTAGATAAAGTTTCAATTGCTTCTGATTCTTCTAATCTAAGAATTCTAATAATAACTTCGTCTATTGAAAAACTTCCAGGACCTGTTAAAAAGATTGAAGTTGCCGAAGCTAAATATAGAAGTAAAAGCTCTAAAAGAAAAATATTGAATCCTGAAGTAACTAGAGCATGATATATCGCTACTGAAATTGTCCCTGCTATTGCTAAAGCACCAAATCTTGTTGCCAAACCAATTATTAATAGCCAACTGCCTCCAATTTCAGAAAAAGCTGCAATATAGGAGAAAAAGATTGGGAAGGGTAAATGTAAAGGTCTTACAAAAGCATCTGCAAAATTTTCGATATTTGCTAATTTTTCGTAGCCATGATGAATAAGAACTGTACCAGTAAAAACTCTAAGAATTAACAAAGCAGTATCTCTACTAAACGATTTTGTAAGAATTGTTTGAAGCACTATAAAAAAATCTCTTTAAGTAAAAATAACTAGCCTCAGTTTCCATCGTGGATTAGTCGACAAAACTAATGCTTATTTAAGTATTTATACTTATCATCCAATAATTAATTTTGCTTGTTCAGGATTTACCTAAGATAAAAAATTAGCTCACGATAATGCCTTCAAGTATTTACAGTGAATTTGTAATCACGTCTTGATTACATTTCAAATCAATTTGCAGGATCACTAAATGACTGCCACAATTTCTAGACTTAAAACTTCTAATTGGACAACATCTGATATACCTAATCTAAGGGGCAAAACAGCCCTTATAACTGGAGCAAATAGTGGCCTCGGATACTACACAGCAAAAGCTTTTGCCGAGAAAAATGCTGATGTAATCGTTGCATGTAGAACGCTTGAAAAGTCTAATCAAACTATAAAAAAACTTAGAGCTTTAAATCCTGATGGAATATTTACTCCACTAGAATTAGATTTGTCAGATTTAAATAATGTTGTTGCAGTTCAGCCTAAAATCTTTGATAATTTTGAAAATCTCGATTTGTTAATCAATAATGCAGGCATAATGCACCCTCCAAGAACACTAAGTGCTCAAGGATATGAAATACAGTTTGCAGTCAATCATCTGGCTCATATGCTTTTGACATTGAAGCTACTTCCTTTAATTGAAAGAAAAGAAAAATCCAGAATTGTAACAGTTACTTCTGGTGCACAATTTTTTGGCAAAGTTGGATGGGGGAATCTCAAGGCAGAAAGCTATTACAACAAATGGGAGTCTTACTCCAACAGCAAATTAGCAAATGTAATGTTCGCCATGGAACTAAATGAAAAATTAAAAGAGAAAAATCTTTTGTCTTTAGCTGCTCACCCAGGTATCGCAAAAACAAATCTTTTCTCTTCTCAAAAACCAAAACCGAGTCCAATCGCAACTTTCTCCATGGGATTGTTTAGCCCTATCTTTCAATCTGCTGAGATGGGGGCTTTACCTCAACTTTTTGCTGCTACTTCACCAGAGGCAAGGGGTGGGGATCATTATGGACCTAAATTTAATTTCAGAGGTCATCCAAAACTATCTCCTACTTCTCCTTTCGCTATGAATAAAAAAGAAAGAAAAAATTTATGGGAGAAGAGTCTTGAAATAATTAGTAATTTCTTATAAGTTTTTCATTTTTACTAACTTAAGAAAGTACTTCAAAATATAAAACTTGGTCTCTGCAAGTTTCATAAATTCTGTTAAAGCGACATAATTTTTTCATCAAACTTTTTTATAGTTGAATAAAACCATCAAGATTTCATTGAAAACCGCTCTAAACCTTTGATGGAGTTAAGACCTTTTCTAATAAATTACCTGGAGCATTTCTCTCTAATTTTTTATAAAACCAAGAGAATCAATATTTAGCATTATCTTTCCTTTAATGCCTTTGATTAAGAAAGTAATCCTAGGTTAAATTATTCGCTCATGATTGAATAAATCCCTAAAGACATTATTATTAATCTAATTTAAAATTTAATGATAGATAATAATTATTTAAGTAAACCAAAAAAAACCAATTTTGTTATTGGATTAGGAAAATCTGGGTTTTGGGCTGCTAAGTTTTTAAGAAGCATAAATAAGAAAGTAATTGTTTGGGAAAGTAAAGATAGTAAAGAAATATTAGAAAGAAAAAAAGAGCTCGAAAAACTGGATATATTTGTCTCTATCAATAAAGAATTCATATTTGAAGAAATTAATCCATGGTTAAAAGAAATTGAATCTGTTGTTGTAAGTCCATCAATACCTAATGATCATCAAACGATACTTAAACTAAAACAAAATGGGGTCAAAGTAATCGGAGAAGTAAATATTGCATGGGCAAGTTTAAATGATACAAATTGGATCGGAATTACAGGCACTAATGGAAAAACTACTGTTACTCACTTACTAAGCCATATACTATGCAAAAATAAATTATTTGCTCCATTTGCTGGTAATATTGGCACTCCATTATGTAAATATGCTCATGCTAAAAAACATGAGAAAATTGACTGGGTTGTAGCTGAATTAAGCAGTTATCAAATAGAAATAGCTCCCGAAGTGAAACCTAAAATTGGAATTTGGACTACCTTCACAGAGGATCATCTTGAAAGACATAAAACCCTTGAAAATTATTTTAAAATAAAAAAAAGTTTACTAAAAAATTCAGAATTTAGAATTTATAATTATGACGATGAAAACTTAAGAAGAAACTATCAATCTCTCTCAGATGGAATTTGGGTCACAACTTTTTTAAATAAATCAGCTATAGAAAAATGTGATTATTGTATAGATGATCAAGAATTTATACTAGAGAGAGATGAAAGACTTTTTAAGCTTGATAATTTTATTTTAAAAGGGAATCATAATCTTCAAAATCTCTTATTAGCTATTGCTGCAGCAAGAAAAATTGGTTTATCTGCAAAAAATATTAAGGATTCCTTATCTAGTTATAACCAACTCCCTCATAGATTAGAAACAATTTATAAACAAAATGATCTGGAAATAATTAATGACAGTAAATCTACAAACTTTGATTCTTCTATCGCTGGAATAAAGTCAATTAATGGTGAACTAATAATAATTTCTGGAGGGAGAATCAAAGGCCATCAATATAGTGAATGGATAAAAGTTGTAAATACAAAAGCCAAAACTGTTTTTCTTTTTGGAGAGAGCTCAAAAATTCTAAAAAAAGGGCTAATTGATGGTGGATTTACAAAAGATATTTTTGAATTTCCAGATCTTAAAGAATTAATAAACTTTATTTTTCCTTATTTAAAAAAGAATAAAGTTAATACATTATTATTCTCACCAGCATGCTCAAGTTTTGATCAATTTAGCAATTATGAAGAAAGAGGTGATGTTTTCAAGAGATTAATTAAAGAAAAATTCTAATTAAATTATAAAGTTAAGTATTAATATACTTAGAATTAATAATCTGGTCGGTCATCACAACCAATAGCTTACTAGCAAATATACAGTTAATTAGTTAGATTTTAATTATAAATCTGGTATTAAAAATGAGTGAATCTAACAATTTACCTCAATCAATAAGCCATAAAAAATTAAGCTATTTGATGCTTAACGCACAAAAAGATGTTTCTTTTTCTGATGACCTAGGAAATATTGATGATACAGAAAAAAGAGAATTTAATGATTTAATTAGTAATTGGGAAAACATAACCAAGGATGTAATCAAAACAATATCAAAAAGAAACAAGAATTTATTAAATGATAAATCTTCAAATTCATTAATTGCTCTGGGAGCTATGGAAGTTCATCTTAATATGGCAATACAGGCACTCAATGCATTTAACAAAGACTCTGAAGAATAAAAAGCTATAAAGACGCCATCGAAAACAAAAGGCAATCTACTTCTTCGCCAGTTTCTATAGAAAAATCTTTGGCATTATAGGCCTCAAACCCCAAACCATCCCCCGAAGATAGACCAACATCTAAAGAATTATATTTAGACCTTACAAGTAAATTACCATCAATTATTTGTATCCAATTAAATTTTTTTATTTCTGAGGGTAAATGTTTTTCTTTGAGAGGCTTATATCTACATCGCCATATAGCAATATCTTGATTAATAAAAAGTTTATTTCTCTTAGGTTCTGACGAAATAATAAGATGTTCCCCAAAAGTTTTTTCAATTGACCTTTGTTTATAATCTGGTTTTAGATTCTTTAGATTCGGGAATATCCAAATCTGAAACAACTTACAGATTTTATTTTCTTCATTTTGCTCACTATGTGTGATTCCAGTACCAGCAGACATCACTTGAACTTCATTTTCACGAATTTTTCCTATGTTATTTAATGAATCTCTATGAGTTATTGCCCCTTTTATGACAATAGTAATTATCTCCATATTGGAATGAGAATGGCTGCCAAAACCAGAATTAGGAGAAATAATATCTTCATTTATGACTCTAATTTTCCCGAAATTGTCCCAAGATGGATCTCTATGTTCAGCAAAAGAAAATGAATGCATTGACTTAAGCCATTCTCTACTTGATATAAATCTTTCACTAGATCTTCTCAATTTAATAACTTTAAAGGTCATAAAATATTTTTAGCCTATTATCAAAAATTTCAAGAGAGGAATTTTCTACAAGAAAGATTATCAGATATAAAAGGTGATTAAATATAATTATTTATTGATTTATCTTACTTTGAGCTTTATTAGCTTTATTAATAATTTTCTTTGCTTCTTCTCTTGTAGAACATTTTTCAGCCTCAACATTTAAGTTTTTTAATTTATTTAATTGCTTTGAGATTTTCATATTGTTTTCAATTAATAATTAAAATTAACATATATTTTTTTAAATAGCTAAGGTCTTCTAATTAAACAAATTTGAATTCAAATTGTTATTCCGATTTTAGTATAGATTTATCACAACAATATAAAGGATGAATTGGATTATGTTTCATCGTTTTTTTTATAAAAAGTGGTCCAAGAGGTTTCTCAAAATGATCTTTTTTTATTGAATAAAATTTCATGATTATTTTTGAAACTTTTTTATTTCTATTAAGAAATGTGCCTTTATTACCCCAACCTAACCATAAATGGCAATTTATATTTTCTGACCAATATTTTAGATTCTTATAAATAAACTTATTATTTAGGTAGCCAATGGGTTTTTGATGAGTAAATAGTTTTTCGGGATTACTAGAGATTAAAGCAAAAAGATTGAGAAGTTTTAGTTTGCCATAATTGTAATTTCTGCAAATTCTGATTATTTTCTTTGTTGTATTATCAAGGTAAACAGAATCTGATAGTGAAGGATTTAAACCAATAAAAATTATTTCTTTTTTAGAGTTAGAGATTTTATAACTTAAACTCCATCTATATTTTTTATTTTTACTGATTATGCAATTTCTTTCTAATAATAAATTTTTCAACCCAGACCAACCCCTCTAGCCATAAGAGTTGCAAAAATAGGTATAGTCGCAAAGCCTACTAATTCTGTTGTAATTATAAATCTAAACCTCTTAACAAGATTCTCAGAAATTTCTGGTAATTTATTTTTGCTTAGTGGTATAGCCCATAAAATGTAGGTTGTTGTTGGGTATAAAGAAAGTAATCCGACTAAGACGTAAAGAGACACCTTAATCCAAAATACAGGATTAGCAGTATAAAAATCTCCTCCTTGGCCAAAATATTTAACACGTAAAATACCAGTAACCAATATTGCGACTCCTGCTAAACCGTAAACCATATCTGCAATAATCATTGAAATTGTCTCATTCCTATTAAGATCAACTTTAAGAGTTAATCTTTCAAAAAAAAGCGAAGCAAAGCACAATATTATGCCTAAATAATGTATGTAAGCCACTAGTGCACTTTTAGCAATTTCACCTGTAAATAAAGTTCCTAGTAACATTTTTAAGTCTAAATTTATACAATACTAACCACCAAAAAAAGTATTTGTTTAGAAAAAGAATATTAAGTTAAAAATCAAAAAATTAATTCTGGGATTCTAAAAAGTTTTTTTGACCATCTTCAAAAAAATCTTTTTTATTCCATACCTCAATAACATCTGGGAAATGCTTTTCCATGCAATTATCGCAAACTCCATGGCTAAATCTTATGTCACTAATATTTGAAAGATATTTTTCTAAATGCATCCAATCTCCCTCTTTATTTTTTACTTCTCGGCAATAAGAACACACAGATAAAATCCCTTCTTGTTTATGAATATTAGTCAATGCATCTAATAAATTTAGTGATTTTTTTCTTAGGTCTAAAAAAGATACTATTTGCCTAGACAATATTTCCATAATATTAAATTGCTGACTCGTTAGATTCCCTGGTTTTCTATCAATAACGCATAGAGTTCCTAGCTTATTACCATCACTATTTCTAAGTGGAAAACCAGCATAAAAACGAATATTAGGATCTCCAGTAACCAATGGATTATTTATAAATCTTTCATCTTGCAATGCATCATGAATAATTAATGGTGAATTTTCTTTTATTGCATGGGTACAAAAGGACCAATCTCGTCTAGTTTCAGATATTTCAAGTCCAACTTTAGCTTTAAACCATTGTCTATCTTTATCTACCAAAGTCATTAAAGAAATCGGAACATTACAAATTGAAGAGGCCATTTTTATAATGTCGTCATAACATGCTTCTGGCTTAGTTCCCAATATTCTGTATTCCGCTAAGGCTTTTAATCTCTTTTCTTCTTCTTCGCTTTTAGAGATAAGATTTTTCATAAGCAGCTCTAAGTTATTAAAACTTTAGAACCAAATTGACATAGAACAAATTTTTCTTTCTTAATAATTAATCAAAAAAATATAATTATTGATTTTTTGATTTATTCTTTCAACTTAGCCATCGCCTTTCCAGCAAGCCATCCGCTTGTCCAACAATGTTGAAAATTAAATCCACCTGTAATACCATCAACATCTAAAACCTCTCCAGAAAAAAATAATCCCGGGCATATTAAACTCTCCATAGTTTTAAAACTAACTTCATTAATTTTTACTCCTCCTGAAGTAACAAATTCCTCTCCAAATGGACCTTTACCAGAAATAACATATTTATCTTTTAAAAGACAATCTATAATTCTTTCTCTTTCATCAGCAAGCAAATCTGACCACTTCCTATCTTTATTAATATCTAGTTTATTTAATAAAAATATCCATAATCTTTTCGTTAAAAATGGAAGAGGTCTTATATTAATTAAATTCAATTTTCCTTTATTTACTTTTATATAATTCATTTTTTCTTTTAACTCTTTGTATTCTAAATTTGACCATTTAATTATTAAATCAAATTTATATTTCTGCTCAAACAGTTCTCTTGCCGCAATTGAAGAGAGTTTTAATACAGCAGGACCGCTAAACCCCCAATGAGTTATTAATAAATCGCCTCTATTTTTAAAAGTCTTATTATTGAGTTTAATTGCTATATCTATATTCTGAATAGATACACCACTGCATTCATTCAACTTTGGTTCTTTTGTAGAAAAAGTAAAAAGTGATGGTACAGGCTGTACTATGCTATGGCCAAGGTTTTCAGCCAATTTATATCCACTTGGATTGCCACCAGTAGAGAGCATAATATTTCTCGCAATTATTTTTTCCTTTTGACGACTCAATATATTGAATAGTTTATCACCAGTTATTAATATTTCCTTTACAAAAAACCTAGTAGATATCTCCACATTTCTTTTAATTGCTGCTTTTGTTAAACAATTAATTACATCTGAAGATGAATTTGATACTGGAAAAACTCTTAGATCGTCTTCAATTTTTAATTTTAATCCTCTTTTTTCAAACCAATCAAATACATCTCCAGCTGCGAAACGATTAAATGACTCCAGAAGCTTAATACCCCCTCTAGGATAATTTTCAGCTAATTCATTCGGTATCCATGTTGCATTAGTAACATTACATCTGCCACCTCCACTAATTCTTACTTTTTCCATAATTTTAGATGAGCCTTCAAGAATTATTATTCGCTTAACTCCATTTTCAGCAGCCGTTATTGCCGTCATAAAACCTGCCGCTCCTCCTCCTATTACAGCTAAATCAAAAGGATCCAAAAAATTTCTGTATTCATATATGCCTTAGTTTGATAATAGCAAGGTGGTTTTAAGAAAAAATTATGGCAGTAATTATTTATAAATTAAATATAAAAAATCTTTTTAAAAGATATATTCTATTTAGTTAGATTTTAATTTTTTTGGAAATAAATACCCATTAGTTCCTTTTATAAAGTATTTTAATTAGATGATTTTAATATTTGCCTACGTAAAATATTCTGATGCTAGCTTTCCCATGACGGGTCAATATACAGTACTTTTAATCTTAACTACATTTGTATGGATTCTTCTTTGGTTTGGTTATAGGCAAAATAAAATAAATGATGAAATAAAGAAGAAAGAAAAAGAGGTAAGAATTAATGCAAAAATTGAGAAAAGAAAAAAATTAGAAAGTTTATACCCAAATAGAAAAAAATAAGTTTAAGTAAATTAGAAAAGAAATTAAAATCTATTTAATAAGATTAACTTCAGAATTATTTGACAGCTCAGATCTAACTTGAATTAATTTTGAAATTTCTCTATTTAAATCCTCTTCAGATTTAAAACCTAACTCATAAAATTTTTCAGAACCTAAAGAAGCTATATGAGTATTGTTTATTTGCATAATTTAATCCTTTTAACTTATATTAGATTTTTAATTAATTAATGTCATTACTAAATGATTGATTAAATACATTTCTATTCACTTAAGGAAATAACATTTTTACTGGCATATTATTTTAAGGTTTATATTTAATTATTTTCTTATTTCAAATTAGATGTAATAAATACTCATGTTAATAGAAAACACAACAAATAAAATTATTTTAGAAATATTTAGATGATGAAAATTTTAAAGAAAAAAAAACTTGGAATTTTTGAATTATATATAATCTTCTTTAGCTGTATCTATACAGGATTTATAGGTTATCAAACTTTATTAAAAACATTATTTAATTAAATTAATTTATTTTTTGCCCTATTTTTATTAATTCACCACCATCTTGATCATCATCATCATTTGAAGAGAAAAATAAGAAAAATATCCCTAGTGAGGCTATAGATAAGGAGATTGATAATTCAGAGAGCTCATCCATAAATTAAAAAATTTTTTTAATAATAATTGAAAATAAATAAATGACTGTAAATTAATTTACAGTCTTAAAATTTAATTTTTAATTGATAAATCACAAATCATACATATATTGTTTTATGAATACCTTGTTTTGTTAGTGGAAGTTCTTATCAAATCCCCTTGTAGCGCAAGCGTGATCATAAAATATGGAATTAAAAATTGGCCTATTTGGGAAGGTGAACTAAGTAAATTCTCATGGCATTACAATGAGAAAGAAATTTGCCTAATAATCGAAGGAGAAGCAAATATAAAGACTGAAGAAGGAAATAGTTACATTATCAAGTCAGGAGATTTAGTTGAATTTCCAAAGGGAATTTCTTGCGAATGGCAAATAACTAAAAAAATAAAAAAACATTATAGATTAGGTAATTAAATGTTAAAAATATAATTAGAAGTTTTTCAAACGTACAATAAAAGATAACATAAAATTATTTAAAGATTATCTAAATATTATAGATTGATATTATGCCTTTCACTGATCAAGAATATTTCGAAGTTATCGAAAAAAACGTAGTCGTAAAAGAAGCTTATGAAAAAATTAAGCAAATTTGTAGTGATTTACAAAAACAAACTGATTGTCCCGAAGAGGACTTAGAAAATTTTCTCAAATTTATTTCTAGGCAATGGAATAAATAATTTCTAAAAATTTAAGACTTAATAATTAATTCTTAGTCTTTAGGTCTAGTATTCATGCTTGAAGTTCCATTAGCAGCTTTATAATAGAAATAGAAACCTACAATTCCAGATATACCAAAAATTGCAGCTAAAGGATCAAAAGTAAATGAAAACATAGAGTTTATAAAATCAAGATAAATAGTAGGTTCTGAAAACAGATTTCACAATTATTATTAAGTATCAAAAATTACAATTAGATAATTCATTTTGTCTTTTTCGAATTATTTACAGAATAAAGAGACAATATAAAAGAATTTATATATAAATCCGAAGAAAAATAATGTTAAATTAATATCCTTCATAATAAAGGCTATGACTGCAAAAAGATTTAATAAGGAATTTTTTTAACAACTCCTAAAAGGCAAAATTAATCAAACAATCCACAGATCATGTTTATTTTGTTTAAAGTCCATTTATGGGAGATTTCTATTCATCAACATCAACTAGTTCATTAACGGCTATATTATGGTACTTTTACCCTATAGCAATTTTAGTCATTTTAGAACTTTTACTGGGTGGAGGTTTTGATGATGACAATGATGATCAAGATGGAGGAATGTTAATACCGGCTTACTCTAGTTCAAAAAATTAACTATAGATCAAATAAAAACAACTATAAAAGTAAAGGCTAAAATAATAGTAGATATTAAAGTTATTTGGAAACTAATTTAATTTCATTAATTCTTTTATCTTTTTTTATAACCTCACTTCTCTCTTGGCTAGTTTTAAGAACTTTAAAAGAAGGTAGGCAGGCTCTTAGTGAAATAAGAGAAGATAAAAATTAATAGTATTTTTATAGGAATTTTTTATAAAATTCTTAATACAATGCCTAATTTAGGTACAAATTTTAAGAAGCGAATAGGAATGCTTCTCACTGCTATTCTTTATATTTTTATTCATTTATATTATGTCACTATTATTGATAGCTTTAACAAATTAAAAAAGTAAGAAATAAATAATATTAATTTTGTTGCTTGTATTGAGAATTTAAGTTATTAATTTAATATTGTCCCTAAATCTTTTATATAAATGCAAGCTGAATCTTCCAATATTTTTAATAAAAAGGATAATTCTCAAACTAAAAAAATTGACAAAGAAAAAATGATTTGCAAAGATGGTTTTTGCTCATTACCAGTTCATAAGGAATCCTCAAAAATAGATAAAAATGATATAAACTTATTTGATCCTATCTAGTTAGTAAAAGTTATAATTAAAAGTTTGAGATAGAATTGTTTTTATATAAGTTGATATTATGCCTTATTAATTTATGCTCAATACTATTTTCAATGCATATCAATAGTTTTGGTTAAAAGCTACCGACTTCAAAACCACTACAAAACGATCAGATTGGTGGTGGGTGCAATTAGCTAATCTACTTATTTCTTTAATAACTATCCCAATATTCTTAAGAACTTTTGGATTCAATGTGTATGGGATTATATGCATTCTTCCTCAATTAGCTATGGATATAAGAAGAATTAAAGATTTTGGGAAAGATTGGAAATGGGTTTTTATAAATTTAGTACCAATTTTTGGCTGGATATTGTGGTTTATATGGCTTGGATTTGGAGAAACTGGTCGTGGCAAAACTAAATTTTTATAGAACTTTATAAATTTGCAAATAGATTATTAATTTGCTCGATAATGTAGTAATTTTAATGCTTCTGAGACTTTTTGATGTAAGGTTTTTTCTATCTTTTTAAACATTGCAAAAGGTAAATGCACATATTAAATTTTTCAGTGCAATTATTTCTTTTCTTTTTTAAAATCTACAAATCTGACTTTATTTCTTGACTCTAACTGAATCTTTAAAATTCGAAAAACATGCCATTCGCATTCAGTTAATTTCTGAAACTGATCAAGAGTATATTTATCTTCTTCATCAAATTTTTCAAAAACCTTTGAAATTGCATTTCTATTAGCGGATATAAAACTCTCAGCAACATCTTCGGGATTCTTTCCAGCCTCAAAGTTCTTAAAAGCTTCGTAAGAATTAAGTTTTCTCGTCAACCAACTAAACCATAGTTCATCATCAATATTTGATTTATTTATTATTTTCTTCATAAAAATATTTTTACTAATTTAATGATTGTTAGTTTTTGATTTTTTGGCAGCTGTAAAATTACTTATATTTGTCTTTTTAATCATTTTAATTAAAAATATTCTAAATTATTTAAATGATTATGAGAAAAAGCAATAGCCGGAATAATAATTTTCTGAAAATATATTTTTCTCTTCCATTCTATGTAATCAAATGATCTCTCAGTTTTAGTCATTGTAATTTTGTTAATATTTCAGCTATATCTTGTTTATAGCTTTTAAAAATAATTTAATTTTCTGTAAAAAAGAAATTCAAGAAAAAAAGCCTTTAAAAAAGGTTTCGAATTCAAGATCTGGATGTTTTAAATAGAAATTCTGGTCTATAAGAAGTAATGGACAAAGATCATCTAGTCGAATTAATTTCTAATAGCCTGATTTACGAAGGTAAAAATTCTGAATCAAGAAGGTATCATATTGAATTTAAAAATTATTTAAAGCAATTAAATCTTGATCAATTAAGAACAATGTCTAAAGAGTTTATTCTTTAAGTTTTTATTAAAATCAAAAATATATAATTATACTCTCAATTGAAAACTAATCTTCCAAAAATCAAAACATTTAAATGAAAATAAAATTAAAATTTATTTTGAAAACTTTTTAGTAACCTGAGCATCTTAAATAAATTGTAAAAAAATGCATAAATTAGATTTGATTAAAAATAATATTTTTCAAAAACTTTATATCAAGAGCTTTAGGAAAAAAAAGAAGGTGGCAAAAAATTTAGTTCTAATAAAATGATAAAATGTTTTTTATTTAATTTTAATCCAATATAATTAGAGAAAAATTTTATGGATGTTTTGAATTGATTAAAAAATTTTTTAAATACAAATCAAGAATGAATTAATCGCTACTTTTTCAACTTATCCATCTAAAGAGAAAATTATTCGAAAATAAAAATATGTCCCAAATAAAAAGAAATGAATTTTTAATTAAACCATTCTTAAAAAGAAATAATTTTAGAGCTTCATATCAAATTATTATTACAATTATTCCAATAATTAGTCTTTGGCTAATTGTTTACAAATTAATAAACTCTGATCTTTTATCACTTACAAAAGGTTTCTTATTAATTACCATTGTTTTTCTTCTAACCCTTTTCTCCTCAAGAACATTTTCGTTAATGCATGATTGCGGGCATAATTCTTTATTTGAAGATCGTAGATTAAACAATTTCTTTGGATTTTTTCTTGGTGTATTAAATGGCATTCCCCAAAAACCATGGTCTAATGATCATTCATTTCATCATAGAAATAATGGCAATTGGGAAATTTATAAAGGTCCCATAGATGTTTTAAGTCTGGAGGATTATAATTTTCTTTCAAAAAGAGAAAAACTATTTTATAAGCTAAGTAGAAATTGGTTAATGCTTTTCCCAGGAGGATTTTTCTATTTAGTTTTAAAACCTAGATTAGGTTTGATTCTTATTATTTTTAATCTGACTCAATCTATATTAAAAGAAACTTTTATCAAAATTAAAAAAAGAAAATTTTCTAAGCTTTTAAATATCAAATCAAGGATTAAACCTCCTTTCTCAGATTATGGAGATAATTTTTGGGAATTATTTGACTTAATAACAAATAACTTAATTGTTATACCTTTATGGATATTTATGTGCAAATGGTTAGGTGCTGTTTTCTTCTTAACGTTCTATTCAATAATATCTACTTTTTCTGCTGCGATTTTCATATGTATTTTTTTCGTACAACATAACTTTGAAAAGTCATATGCAAGTAATACAGAAAATTGGGATATTGTTAATGGTGCTATTTATGGCAGTAGTAATTTAAATCTCCCAAATTGGCTGAATTGGTTTTTAGCTGATATATCATTCCATAGCATTCACCATCTCTCAGAAAGGATCCCAAATTACAACCTTAGAGCATGCCATAAAGCAAATATTAATTTACTTCATCAGTCAAAATTTCTAAATTTAACTGATTTTCCGAACTGTTTTAAATATATTATTTGGGATAGCAAGAATGAAAAATTAATTCCAATAAAATAAAACTTAATTAAACCTTCTTCGTAATTTTCTTTTTAAAGGAATACTACTATAAGCATGAGTTCCAATAGATGGAGGTAAATCATTCCTCAAAGGATGAATAAAAGCATTTGCCATACTCTCTAACATTTTAGAAAGCCAATTCACTAATGATTTCATTTGAAAATCTAAAAAGTATACTTTATTATCATCTAACTAAATTCTTTAAAAGTAAATCAGTCTTTATGCTGATTTTTAAATAGGAAATTTTTTAAGGCATTACAAAATAAAAAGTATTTATATTGTAAAAATGCATATTTCAAATCAAAATATTACTTACTTTACAAGTCTTTCAAAATATTGCTATTAATGAGTTTTCAGCCTCAAATAAGTTAAAGCTCAAGCTAGTAAATAATACTTATTTTTTCTAATTAACTTAATAAATTAAATTTTAAATCTTAATGCCGTGCTATATATCTATTCCAAATTAATGTATTAGTTTTATGAATGATTCAGTTATTTCTTCCAATCAGAATGCAGAAAGAGATGCTATCAATTCATATTTTGAATGTATTACTGAATGCAGCATTGTAGATGGCCATCAAGAATGTGTTACTCGTTGCGTAGAAATTCATTTAAAAGGAGGCAATCAACAATGAATAAAAAAAATAATGCACAAAGAAAAACAACATTAAAATGGAACTCTAATGGAGAGCTTTCAGAGATTGATATGTTAAGAATATTAGATAAGATTTCTGGTAATGAAATCAATCAATGTGAATTAACTTGTGACTCAGATCAAGATTAAAACTAATTGGTAACTTTTTCTAGACTTAAAAAAAATTATTGGCCGAAAAATTTAAGCAACTATATTTTACTTAATTGGTATCTCATCTAAAACAATTTGCATTAAAAGAAATTTCCTTGCAAAACATTTAAGCCAATTTCTCTTCTCCTTATTTCGCTGAATTTAATTCCCTTTCCCTCGAAAAAGAATTTCCCAACCAATCAATATTATTTTTTTTATATTAAAACTAAATTTTGTTGTTAGTATTTAAACCTATTTAAACTAAAGATTTAATATTGAATACAAAACTATTGTGATTGATCAAGATGTTTCTGAGGTTTTGAGTTAATAACAATAGTTTTACTTATCTCCTCCATGGCTATTTCAACTGGCTCAACTCTTCCTAAATCTCCATGAGTTGGACAATAGTATGTCATTAACATCCATTTTTTATCTTTATTCATAATAAATACCTCAACAGTGATCTACTTATGTAGACTAAGTAAATAGGATGAAATTTTAAGAAGTTGGATTTTCTTAATATTTTTTTCTTCTTTGCTTAATAATATATAAAGTTATAACAAGATTATTCTTAATAGATATAAATACGCATGACTTTTAAAAAAATCGATGCTATCCATATGTTAATTTGAAAATCAATTTATGTCTTTAGAATCAATATTTTTGGTTGTTGCTCCCATTTTTGTTTTTACATTAGGAGTTATTGTGTTGCCTATTTTGGTTAAGCCAAGAAAACAATCTGCATTACCTAAGAGATACGTTCGCGGTCTATAAATTTATACTATCTATTTTTTTCTTGAAGTTTAAATCTACACATTGCTTAAATAAACAGATTCTGTGATAGATAATAGAAAATATAAATTAATTTTTATTTAACTAAATACTTACCTAAAAAATTTGAGTAATATTAATTTCTCTGGCCTTAAAGGCAAAGCACTTGAAATAAAGATGAGTGATATTCCAAGTTTAAAAGAATTTCAGAATATCATCCCTGATCAATATTTCAATCCTATAACAAGGATTTCCTTAAGATACCTTTTTCAAACAATCTTAATTCAATCAGTAGTCATATTAATAGGATTATCAATTCCTTTTACTCCAAAAATGATCCCAATTTGGATGCTTTATGCCTTTATATCAGGAACTACTGCTATGGGATTCTGGGTTATTGCCCATGAATGTGGTCATGGGGCATTTTCAAAGAACAAGTTTTTAGAAACATCCATAGGTTATTTACTTCATTCATTACTCCTTGTTCCTTATTTCTCTTGGCAACGTTCACATGCTGTCCATCATCGTTTCACCAATAATGTGACAAATGGAGAAACTCATGTTCCATTGGTTGTTTATGGGAATGGGATTACCGAAAAAGTTGGAGGTGAAAAAGAACTTGCCTTTTCTAGTTACTTAGGTAAGAAAAACTATGGAATTCTTCAACTTATTTTACATCTAATATTTGGTTGGCCTGCTTATTTATTAACTGGAAGCACTGGAGGTATAAAATATGGAACTTCTAATCATTTCTGGCCAGCAAAACCATTTTCCAATGCATTATGGCCTTCAA
Organism: Prochlorococcus sp. AG-409-A22; assembly: GCA_003216135.1. Classification (GTDB taxonomy): domain Bacteria; phylum Cyanobacteriota; class Cyanobacteriia; order PCC-6307; family Cyanobiaceae; genus Prochlorococcus_A. The sequence goes on from QCJI01000011.1 coordinate 27,903, forward strand.
TTTGGACTAAGAAAGTTTGGATATCAGATGTTGGGGTGGCTTTAACAATATTAGGGATTATCTTTTTAATATCTAATTATGGAATTTTCCCAATTATGGGTCTCTATTTTGGCCCTTTATTAATTGTTAATTGTTGGTTAGTAATATATACCTGGCTCCACCATACAGATTCAGATGTCCCTCATCTATCTAATTCAGACTTTTCATTTATGAGAGGAGCATTTCTATCTATTGATAGACCTTACGGCAAAATTCTTAATTTTTTGCATCATAATATTGGATCCAGTCATGTAGTGCATCATGTATGTCCAACTATTCCCCATTATCATGCTAAAAAGGCTACTTTTTTAATCCAAAAAGCCTTTAAAAAAGCCTATCTTTATAATCCAGACCCTATACATAAAGCTCTCTGGAATGTAGCTTGTAATTGCGTTGCTGTCAAATCAGAAACCGATGATGGAAAATATGTATGGCAATCTTCTTATAAAAAATAATTTTAAAAAAAATACTTTTTAAAAAGTTTTAATATCACATAAATTTTCATAAATCTGAAAAAAATATAAAAAAAAAAGAGCATATGTCCTTTTTATCCTAAAAATATATAAACAAATATTAATCTAATAAATTATGAGTGGAGACAATTTACATGGGAAACAACCGATTAAATTCTATTCAGAGATAATAACTCTTACTAAAGTAAAATTATTAGAAAGACAATTAACTTTAGGAGAAAAAGTTTCAGATTTAGATAAAAAATACAACGAATGGAATGAAAAGTTAGCGAGCTAATTTAATTTTGAAAATTCTAATTAAAAATTAAATTCTTTAAAATTTTATACAGATACTTTTTTATAAATGATCGAAAGATTATTAGCTGGCATGAAGATTAGCTCTTTTTGAGCAAAACCATTTTTATATGCTTCTTCATTAACTTTATCCAAATTTCTAACGCCCCAGTTATTGTTTTGCATTTTTAATGATTTATCAAATAAATAGTTACTTTGACTTATATGTTCATTATCAATTTTAAATGGTCCATATATCATCAAATATTTTCCATTACTAAGCAATTTCCCAGACTCTTTAAATAGTGATCGCGTACAATTCCAAGATGATATATGAATCAAATTAATAGAAACAATTACTTGAAGAGATAAACATAGCTCTGATGAAATTCTCCAAGGGGTTATCTCAACATCTATTGCCAAAGGTTGAGGCATTTTCATATTTAATTTTTCATAAAGAATCCAAGAACTTATACTTTGCCTATGGCGTAAATCTGGATCACTAGTTTGCCATATTGTTTCTGGGAAGCGTTTTTGAAATGCTACTCCATGCTCTCCACTACCACTTCCAATTTCTAAAACAGATCCATTTTTTTGAATAATTCTTGATAAAACATCACCTATAAAAGTTTTATTTCTTTTAGTAGCAGGAAAAAAAAGTCTATTATCCAAATTAAAAGCACTTCAAAAGATGCAGTAAAATAAAATCAACTAAAGTACTTAGATTATTACTTAGCTCTTCTTAACTTAGGAGCTCTATAAAACATTATTTTCAAACTAAAGAATAATATTGAAACTGTGAGAGCAGGTAAGACATAAAGTATCCAATCAGCACTTAATAAAGAAGGAATAGTTGAAAAAACTAAATGCATGTAATAAGTAGCAAAGGACATAAGTCTTAATAAAACTAATTACTTAATTAATAGCAATTATTTAAAATAAAAAATATACTTTTTCATAACGAAGCCCAAACCTTAATAAATCAAGACACGTCTTTATACCTACTTAATCTCTTTAAAACATTTATTATTGAAAAAAAATTAAGCTCATATATGACTTCAAAGTTAGTTTGATAAAAAATTTAAATCTTAAAATAACTTTCGAGAACAGCATGGCAGGGGATAAAGAATACATATATGTACCAGAACTGTGCTAAAAAAGGCAAATTACACCCTCAGCCGATATTTTCTTTACATATATATATATATATGTTATATTTATTTACATAATAATTTATTAAAAAAATGACTCCTGAAGCAGAAAGATTTAATGGCTGGGCGGCAATGCTTGGTTTCGTAGCAGCCATTGGTGCATACGTAACGACTGGTCAAATCATTCCTGGCTGGTTCTAATGAACAATACTAAAACTAAATTAGTTGAAAAAGAGAAACTTGTAGCTGAAAAGCTAAATGGTAGATTTGCCATGATGGGTTTTCTTGCACTGGTTGGAGCATATTTAACAACAGGTCAAATAATTCCAGGATTTATCTAAATAATTTCTTTTATATTCCAATAACAAAAACAGATTTATTAAAAATCTGTTTTTTTTTGAAATTAACTTTATATTTAATTCTACTTAATATACTAATTGTTCTAAGTGAAAAATTTAAGGGGGATTTCTTATAAAAGAGAATAAAAAAATTTTGATAATTATATTGGGTTATTGAGAATATTTTATTTAATTATTTCTTAGAAACAAATTATTTTTTAATCAATAATGCATATATATGATTAAACGCAAGTTAATAATGGTAATAAATCAGTATAAAAACTCTATCGCAAGAAAAAATATAGTATTAGACTAAGATCAAATGATTGGAGGTCAATCACATGTCCAACATCGGTTTAGAATTAGTATTCTGGCTAATTTTCCTAACATATCTTATAGCTAGAGTTACTCAAACCAAGAAAGGTTATAAACAACAATATTAATTAAGGAATTATAATAATGGCTTTAAATGATAAATTCATTATTCCAAATAAAAACAAACAAAACTTCAAAAATGATTTAGAAAAAAAATCTGTTTGTGTATCTTATTGGGATGATTTATGCAAAAAAAATCCATCGAAGAAAGAATGTCTCGTCTATTGCGACTAGATTAATTTATTTTAATTAAAAAGTTTTCTTAAAAACTAAACTTAGTTTTTAAGAAAGTGCTAAATTGATTTATATACGTACAGGGAAAATGAGGGTAAAGCTTGAACCTGAAACCGCTTTTATTGGAAGGAAATTTGCATATATATTTCTAGCAGCAATTTTCGGACTTAATGCAATAGCCTTTATTTGGTTCTTCTTTTTTTCAAATTTAACTTAGACCAAATCAATTATAACTTGTTGCTATATTTTGGAATAAGCTAGCACTGATTCTTCTTTTGTTCTTAAGAATTAGATAATATAGGGATAAATATTTAAAAGAGAAAAAACTATTAAAAATATTTATTTTAGACAATATGAAATCTTTATTCCTCACTAAGGATTTAATCTGATTTACTTAATTAATAATAAGAAGTATGAGCGATTGAAGCCTCTTTTAATGATTCTCCATAATAATTTTCAGTTGATCTCATTAAAATCCAATAAAAAAAATTTGCTAGTGTTTTCTGCATTTTTAATTTTTAGATTATTCTTTATTCAAAAGCATCCCAGAGATAAAAACAACGTTAAAAATACTCATTTGGAATTTACTTGCGGGCTATTTAATAATTCAAATCAAAAAATTATCCGTTTGTATTATCAAAATCTTCATGGCTCCAAAATAAAAATAAAGTACAAATAGAAAAATCGATTACAAACTCTGCAATACCTCCTATCGATAATGATTTAAAGACTGAACTAAGCATTTATACTCACGCTAAGTGACTTTACTTGCTATGATAATTAAAAGCATTTGGGAATTGCTTGGCTGGATAAACTCAGTCGATATGAATTTACCTAATAAGTCATGAGAGTTTGCTAGTAGGGATACAAGCAAGCTCTTTTTTACTATTTAAAGTAATCTATTTTTGAATGAAATAGATTTTTTCTCCAGAATAGATTGTATTAAAGGATAAAATAACTCTCAGAAAAAGTATTATTTCTACTAAGAAAAAATATAAAGATAAAAACTAGTTAAATTTCATTCTTATTTATTAGAGCAACCAAATATATTATTTTGCTGAAAGTCTTTTGAAATATTATGGTTTTAAATTTTAATATGCAATGTAAGTAAAGATTTGGATTAATAAGGCAAAAATTAATATTGGTCTCTAATTGATTAATATTTTATAATCTAGAAAAAGTTAGTAAAAATTAAATAAAGTACTTTTGAAATTTTCAAATAAATCACTAATAAAACGAACTTTTAATCAAATTATTGCTCCTTGGCATTCAATACCTTTATTAGATAGATGGTTGTTAGGGCAAATAATGCCTCCAATGCTATTTGCTATTTCAGCTTTTACTGTAATTTCATTATCCGTTGGGGTAATGTTTGATCTAATAAGAAAAATAGTTGAGTATGGCTTACCTCTTTTAGAAGCTTTAAAGGCTTTAATTTATAGCCTTCCTAGCTTTTTGGTATTATCTTTTCCCATGGCAGTTTTACTTTCTACGCTATTATCTTATGGAAAACTTTCAGCCAACTCTGAATTATTAGCTTTAAGGTCATTAGGAATTAAATCATCTCGAATTATAGCTCCAGCTATTGCCGTTTCAATCCTCATGACAGGATTAACTTTTTATTTTAATGATAATTTAGTCCCTAAAAGCAATAAGTTAGCAGAAGCAACTTTAAGAGCTGGGATTGGAAGTGCATTTAGCGGAGAAAAAGGAAAAAGTAACATTATTTTTACTAGAAAAGGATCAAGAATAAATTCAACCACTAATAAACCAACGAAAATAAATACATACCTAACTCATATTTTCTATGCTTCTTCGTTTGAAAAAAATATAATGAAAGAGGTTACAGTTTTAGACTTTTCCAGAGAAAATATAAATCAGATTCTTACTGCAAAAAGTGCCATCTTTGATAAAACAAATTCTTCTTGGATATTCACAAATGGAAGTATTGTTTCAACTGACTCTATTGGTCAAACAACAAGCATTAAATTCGAACAATATACATATCCTTTTGTTGAAGGCCCATTAGATCTTGCAAAAGTCCCAAAAGATTCAAGTGATATGAATTTAAAAGAAGCTTTAGAGGCCGAAAGAATATATAAAAAGATAGGAAATATTAAAGAGATTAGAAAGATTCAAGTACGAATTCAAGAAAAATTTACTTTCCCTTGTGCATGTTTAGTTTTTGGATTAATAGGTAGTATTTTGGGATCTAAATCTAATTTAAGATCTTCAAAAAGTCAGGGATTTGGATTGAGTGTAATTCTCATATTAGTTTATTATGTGATGTCATTTATATGCAGTTCTTTTGGCGTTAAAGGATTACTGCCTCCAATAATTGCCGCTTGGTTTCCAGTAGTAATTTCTTTAGGAGGTGGATTTTATTTTTTCAGAAAGGTATCTAAATAATTTTATAAAAATAAAAATATTAAAATTATTTTAGATTTTTTAATAATTTTATATTTTCCCAAAAATGCAAAAAGATTCCAGTAGATAATAGAAATTCAAAAATCTCTTGATCATTTCTAATATGTTCAACTGTTGAAGCCCAGGATATATCATAATAAGCAAAAAATAAAGACACCAATAAGAAAAACAAGCTATATCTCCTACTTGGTAAAGCACTTAAATTTGGCCATTTTCTCCATCCCAACCAACCAAAAAGAATACATACGACATGTAAAAGTGGATCAAGAAGAATATTATGAAAAAAAGGGAGATTATGAAAATTTGTTTCACCTTGGATACTTAAATCTGATATTGAATTCAATGTGAAGCCTGTAATCCTTTCCGCCCAACTTATTTCTTCAGCAGCAATTATGAAGCAAAAAATACTAAAAAATAACCAAATCAAAGCATTTTTTGATCTCTTTTTTTAGACTTATAAAAAATAAAAAGGCCCATTAGAAAGGAAAGAAAAAATTGACTAAACTGCAACCATTCCAATGGTCCATCTTCTTTTTTCAATAAATCAAACCAAGTTATTCCAATTAAATTTTCACCAAAAGGTAATATGTACACAAAACCATAAATAAATATCAAATAGTAAATCGGTAATAAACTAACTTTTGATGATATTGACCCCCAAGGTGTTCTTATTTCAGACATTTATTTTCCAAATTTAGCTTCATTAATAATTTTATATCTACAAATTAATTAAGTAAAGATTTTTAAAAAATAAGCATAATTTAATCAAAGATTTATTTTTTTTTAATTTTTATAATAGTTTCTAAATTATTAAATAGTTCTGCAAAGTCCCTACTTAGTTTATAACTTTCCTCTAATTTTTAATTAAATAAAAATAATTAATACAATAAAAAAGTAGTTACTTTTAATCCTCTTATCTTTTCTTATATTCATAACCTTTATCTATTTTCATATATCCAAACCAATCAGGACAAGTTTTTTCTTCAATAAAATTATTTTCTACAGTTAATTCTATTTCCCAGTTACCTATATTGTTTATAACTTCACAATCATCTATATCACTAAAAATTTCTAAACAAGCAATATCATCTTTGTGTTTTTTTTGACAACCAATTAGCCATTTAGATTTAGCTTTGTTTTTTGCTTCTATTGAAGTCTCGGCGACAACAAAACCAAATTCATGTTTCTCTTGCATACAACTTGGATCATAACCTCCAATATTAACGAACCATAATTTTTTTCTGAGATATTTCTCTTTATTTAAATGCTTATTTTGTTTGTCATTTTTTTTTAAATTTATCTTAAAACCATCAATCGAACTAATTTTCTTATAACTATCTATATGCAACCCTTTAATAGATCCAAACCAACTCTTTCTCAAATCATCAAATGTTTCCTCAATTGTTGAACCTATAACCCATCGAACATCATGAAGTTCAATATTTGCTTTAGGGGCTCTACCTCCAACAACCACTAAAAAAAGATATTTTTTATTATTGTCCATTAATACTTATCAAGCTAGATAAAAGTATTTTAAGCAAATTATATTAACTTGCTATTTCTTTAAAAAAAAATGCCCTCATAAAAGTACCTGCTTTCTATCAAGTTCTAATTCTCAATTAAAAGAGTCTATTAAATTCCTTTTTTAAACTTTTATATTCTGAATCTATATTGTTAATTAAGCTATCTAGGCCATCTTTTATATCTTTCAATTCATTAATTCTTTTTTTACTTTTCTCATAAATTATTTTTTCAAATATTCCTGGCTTTGCATTCTCCATCCAATATCCTGCAAAACAATAAAATTTATTAGGGACAATATTGATTAAAAAATTATTCTTAGAATTTTTATATTGATCTATCATATTATTTATAAAGTCACCTCTAGTTTTGCTAATCCCTAATTTTGAAAAATCTTTTGAAACAGATTTAATTCTGAAGGATAAGTTTTTTCTTTGGTCAATTGAATTACGAACTAGTATTTTTTCAAGAGAGTAACAGTAACTAAATAATTGTGTATTTTCTTTTTTTGAAGGATATAAAACACTAAATAAACTGAATATAATAGAAGAGGTTAAAAGTAGTTTTCTAAACATTTTTAAGTAAAGACACTTTAAATTCTACATCTACTTTACTTAATTATTTATTAAATATTTGCTATAAACTCATAATAATTTGCTTTTATTGCAAGAAATTAATTGAGAATAAAAAATTGATTTTATTACAATTAGTTGGATCTCAATACTCAATAAAAAGTTTAGCTTTTAATCTAAAAGAAGAACTTTAATTACTATTATTAAATCAATTTTTATGAATTTTAAAAAAGCTTTTATCTTTTCTCAATTTTTGCTGATAACTTTTATAGTTGGCTGCACTTCAAAAGTTGAGGAGACGAAAACTCCTGCACTTTTTGACACCAGAAGAGAAGCTAAAAAAGCTGCCAAAAGTTTCAATTGCACTGGAGCTCATAAGATGGGTGATAAGTGGATGCCATGTTCTACTCATGAATTGCATGAAAACGCTAATGGAAAACAAAAAAAGAATCACAATCATAAACATTAAAACTTAAATGCAAGATTCAAAGGATACGAATAAGAATATAAATCTTGGTCCTGCACATTGCGGAAGCAAGCCAAAAAAGATTGCAATTGGGATAGCTCCTCTTGGATATATATCAATTGGAATAGTTCCCATGGGCATTGTCACCATTGGAATTGTTCCAATGGGAGTAGTCTCTCTTGGTGTAGTTGCAATGGGGGTAATAAATGCATCCATCGTTGGAATGGGTGTTTTCTCAGCGGGAGTAACCACTATGGGGTTAAAGGTTTGGACTCCTGTTGGACCAACTTTGGAACAAAGTACTAGACAAAATAACTCTTCAGATTCAAGAAATATTTATGCATATCCCACAAAAGCCAAAGCTATTGAAGAAGCCAAAAAACTTGGATGCAAAGGGGTTCATAAAATGGGTGATTTATGGATGCCTTGTGCAATTCATGGCTTAGGAAAATAACATAATTGAAGTTAATATAAATGCAGGTAAATTAGTATTTAATTATTAATGGAATTATTACACCAAATTTTCCCTAAATGGCATATCTATTTAGATATGTTCTTACTTGGTTTGGGAACTTATATTTACCTAAGAATTACTAAAAAAATAAAAACAAAATAATTAAATTATATTAAAAAGAGGTTGCCTAACTCTAAAAGAACCTTTCTTAAAATCTAGTAATTTTTTTAAAGAATATCTATTCTTTTAGAAAAAGTATCATAATCAAACGATTCGGTGGCCTATCAATCATTAGATTCCTGTTTCAAGAAAAGCTGCTTACTGGAACCGTTGCCTTGATAAAACTTTACGGTGGATTAATGAAAACGAAAAGGATTTAAAAGGTTTGACTAAAGAAGCAAAAGAAAGTCTTGGTGTAGCAGTATGCAATGGTGCTGTTTATGAACCTAAATTTAAAATAATTAAGTAGTCTAAAAAGTTTAACACTAAGGTACATGCACAATATGGCAGTATTTCAAAAGCTCAATAGAAGCTTGGGAAGATAAAATTTATAATTACAAAATCTAGAAGATCTATTGTATTACCTTTTTTATTGTTTAAATATGAATCTAAATTATTCTATTCTTGTATTATTCTTTTATTTAAGTAAGAATATCAAAAATAAAAGAAACTATATCTATTAATGGCTTTTCCTAATAGAAAATATTTAAGATATAAAACCGTCGAATTAATAGAGGCAGGAGAAAGTTTTTTACAGGAAAATAATATTATAGAATTAAAAGAAATTCAATATGAAATATTTTGTAGGAGAAGACCTTATACGGCAAGAAAGCTTGAAGATATAAAAAAAAGAATAACTTTATTTTTAGAAAATAATTCAAAGGAAAATAAAATTTCTAATAATAGTACTATTACAAATGAAGCTAATAATTCAATAGATAATTATCCAGAAAATATTCGAACAGAGAAAGAAGAAGTTGGATTCAATAATAATTATTCATCAAGTGAAAAGAAATATATAGAAGAAGTTAATAAAGTCCTAATTAATGAATTACATGAAGAAATAGTTTCAAAAGAACCTTTTATTCCAGAAGGTTTTAATTCAGTAAAAGAGTATTTGCAAGATAAATTAGATAATTCTAAATCTTCTCATGAGTCTGATTATACAGGAGAGGAAATATCTGAATATCAAACAACAGAAATTCAAAAAAATATTTTAAAGAGATTTGATTATTGGGCAGAACAATTGGTTGATTTAACAGGAAGAAATGATTTGATTTGTTTTAGACAGACTAAAAATTCTTCTTATATTCCAACTGAGGAAATTGTTCAATCTCTTTTAAATGGAAATTCTATAAGTCTATCGGAATTAGAAGAACTTGAAGCAGAAGGTAATATTAAGGGCTCAGTAAAAGAAGCGATTGAAAACTTTGATCAGTTTGGGATAGAAGTTTTCAGCTTGATATCAGGTTTTGCTATTTGGGAATCTGATCTGTTAAATAATGCCTATTCTCCATTACTTTATTACAAGTTATCTATTAATAATCCAAAGGAAAGAAGAATTAAAAACATCACATTTTCTATTAAAAATAATGAGCCTGAAGTTAATCCAGCATTAGTTCTTTATCTTAAAAGGAAGATGGGCGAGGAAATTAACGAAGACTTATTAAAGTTAGCTCAAGCAGAGGGAGAAAAAATGGTAAGAGCTTATTTATTAGAAGAAATATCAGATGAATTGCAATTTCGGATTGAAGATGGTCATGTGATGAAAAATCTACGATATTTAAAATTTCCTATGGTTCAGGATCTTTTATCAGCTGGAGATGCGTTAATGAATAATATTTTAATTACCGCTTTAGCAGGTGACGAAAAATCAATAAGATTTTTAAGAGATGATGTCAAAGAAATTGACATTTCAGAGCCAGACTATATTCCTCCAGAAAATGAATTTTTAGTATTAGATGCAGACTCTAGTCAACAATTTGCTATTAATGCAGCGCTAAAAGGACAGAATCTTGTCATAGAGGGTCCTCCTGGGACAGGGAAAAGTCAAACTATTACAAACTTAATTTCAAGTTTTATAGCGCAAGGTAAAAGTGTCCTTTTTGTCGCGGAAAAAAGACCTGCAATTGATGCTGTAAAGAAAAGAATTAACAAGGTTGGATTAGAAGATTATTTCCTTGATCTGCATTCAATAGACTCATTTATAAAAAAACCTGCAGAATCATTTAGGCAGCAATTTGAATTTATAACTGAATATATAGAGAGAGATGTTCTTCAAAATAATGATTTAACAAGCTCCAGAGATATTCTTGTCTCAAGAAGTGATGTTATGAAAAACGCAAATAATATTTGGAATACAACTTATACGGATGTTCTTAATTTATGTATTGAAGCAAAGAAAGATAATAATTATTTTTATCAAATTGATGAAAATGAAATTGATAATCTAAATCCAAAGGTATTAAAAAATTTAAAAGATTTATTATATGAACTCTCAAGATATTCAATGAATATATTTGCAGGTCTTGCATTTCCGATGAGAAAATCATTTCTTGAATCAAAAATTAAGACTCCAAATCATGTCCAAACGATAATTAGTTCGATAGAGAATATTAAAAAACATCTTGTACAAGTTGATGGTTGGATATCTTTTCAGGAAAATTGTCGTGCTAATGATAAAGATTCATTAGAAAAGATATATCAACTAGAAAGTTCAATAGCCGAAGTATTA
>QCJI01000012.1 GCA_003216135.1 Prochlorococcus sp. AG-409-A22
TTCTAAACTCAGTTAAACGATGCATACCTTTTAGCAACTCCTTAGAAAATTACTGGAATTGCGAGTTAGAAAATAAAAAAAAAAGACTCTGACGATCAACGTAGAGCCTGGGTGATGGGGACTCCTATCATGGCAAATAAATGAGATTAAGACAACCCCATAAATAGGTAAAAATTTTTACTTACAAGCACCATATATAGTGTTATGATTTTTTAAAAGGCTGGGTGATGGGGATTATCTAGCTTTTAAGGGGACAACCCCCTTTTTTTTTTTTTATTTTAAAATTTTCAGGAGGCTAAATCTGTAAAAGTTGTTGATTTAATTTTTCTTTATACCAATAAAAATAAGAATTTATTAACTAGCAGTTATTGAAATAACCTTATAAATTATTCTCGCTCTAGTAAGTGAATTTAGGGTTTATATCAAGAAAACTGCTATTTACAAGAAAAAGGCCCCTAAAAAGGGGCTATATAATTGGTGGCGGGGGGGAGATTTGAACTTCCGACCTTCGGGTTATGAGCCCGACGAGCTACCAGACTGCTCTACCCCGCGTCATATGTATAGCATACATCTGAAAGGGTTCTTTTTTCTATTTTTTTAGGATTCTTGGAATTTTAATTGACCTTTTACTTCTATTTGAACACCTTCTGCGAATTTTAAAACCTTATCTTCTATATCTTGTATCCTTAAATCGGAAATCCATTCTAACTGTCTTAATAAATGAAGGCTAACTGCATGCTTGGCTCTTTTTGAACCATCTTCAACTTTTAATGCAAGTCCTATTCCTTCATTGACCTTGCATAGACATTGTATCCCTTCAGCGCCACCTTTACTTATAACTTGTCCGTGAGAAGCTTCAATTATTTCAGTATCAAATTTATTCTTATCACTTATCATTACAGGATTGTTTCTTATTGATCGACTGATTTGTTCTAATTCCGCATTCTCTGAACTGCTTAGGAGAGCATATAACTTAGCCATCTCAAGTAATTTCATATATAGTGTTGGAGCTCCACAGTCATCACGTTCTGCGCAAATATTAGTTAATGGAATTTCAAGTAATTCTGAAATAATCCTAAATATTTCTTTTTGAAGTGGGTGATCTCCTTTTAAATAACTATCTAAGGGCAAATTCAGTTTTTTACATGTTGCAAGAAAAGCAGCATGCTTCCCAGAACAATTATTATATAGTGGACTTCTACTTAATTTAGGACATTTTAAATAGTTTATATCAATATCATAAGCCCATAAGATTCTAAAGGCTTCTCTCGTATGCAATTTAGATCCACTATGAGATCCGCATGCTAAAGCTATTGATTTCGATGCGTTATTAATTTCAGATGAAGCTCCACTACTTATAAAAGGTATTGCTTGAAAAGGTTTTAATGATGATCTGATAAAACTTTTATACTCTGGATTACCAGCACACATCAAAACTCTCCCTTTCTTATCACTAATAACAGCATGAATTTTATGGATAGATTCAATATTTGAACCTCTCATTAATATTGCTTGTAAAGGAGGATTATTTGATGTATAAAGATTTTTAAAATTTGAGCTCATTTAGATTCTGTTGTATTGGAATATCAATATTCCAGATAAAACTATGATTAAAATAATAGATGATATTTGAGTTAGATTTTTTAATATAGGTTTTACTTCGACAGTAGCTATTAGAGATTCTTTCTCCTTTAAATTTATAGGCTTGATCCATATTTGACCATCATACCAACCAGATTCTTCATACTCCACTTTCTCAGACTTCAATCTTTTAAATATATGATTCCAACCAAGATATAACCTTATAGTTATTAGTAGAGGTATTGATAAGCTACTAATAAGACTTAAGAAGATGTACTTAAGAAGAAAGGTTTTGAAATATATACTTCCAGTTGAAATAAGTAAAAACAAAATAAAAGTAACTAACCAGAATTTTATTAATATTATTGAGAATATTTTTTTTGATTTTGGCCATGAAAATATTTTTGAGTTTGATAATTCAATAAATTCATTAGTTGGTTGTTGTTCCTTTGGTACTGGGCATTTAAATTCACTCATAACTATAAATTATGGAAAATCTAAACTATCTCCATTGCTCCAAAAAGATTCTAGATCATAAAATTTTCTAATTTCTGGCTGAAAAATATTTACTATTAAGTCGCCATAATCAAGTAAAGCCCATTTTGCTTCATTAACTCCCTCTTTTCTAATTGGTTCAATTTTACCCTTCTCTCTTAATTCACCTTCTACGGAGTTAGTTATTGATCTTACTTGTACATCTGATAATCCTTCGGCAATTAATATCCATTCACTAATAAAAGAAACTTTTTCAATATTTATCAATTTTATATCTTTAGCTTTTTTCTCATCACATGCTCTGGCGGCCATTAAAACCAGTTGTTTATTGTCCATAAACATTTTCGCTTGAAACTGATCTTTCTGAACCTTCTTGCTGTGACAATTCTGATCTTGCTATTTCAGCACTTTTTCTTAATGCATCTAATCTGTCTTCAAAAAAACTTCTTTTTTTCTTTTTTCTTGTTTTTTCAATTAATTCTTTTAATGCCCCGCCTAGACTTTTATAAGCATTAGGAATACTATAACCAAATCTACAAGCAAGATCTATAGCTCTTTCATCCGCCAAGATAGCATCCTGGAGTTTTTTTTCAGAATTGTTTTTTAAGTATAATCTATATCCTGCAAAACTCGACAAACCAAGAGCTAGTAATAAAAGCAATCCATCTTGTACCCATAACTCACCAATGGCACCCCCCAAGCCTATCGCCAGAGCAGCCATTTCCCATCCATCTCTGGGTATTGTATCGTTCTGTATCTTTCCTACTTCGTGCCAAAACAATAAGTTCCTATGGTCAATTGCAAAATTTTCCCATTCATCTAAATCTATTTGGATTTCAACTTCGTCACGACCAATTTCTTCCAGAGTTATAAGTGGAGGGTCTATAGCTGCTGCTGCTTCAATAAAAACCCAACTTTCATTCTCTGGAGGCAACAAACTTTTTAGTCGCTGAAGTTCGCTCATAAAAAATAATTTTCTATCAATACTATAGAAACAAATGTTGCTTTTCAAGTAACTTGATTAACATCTGATGATTTATAAGTAGCATGAAAGAAATGAAATTTTTTAATTATGCCTCAAAGAGGTGATCTTAAAAGAATCCTTATTTTAGGTTCAGGACCAATTGTTATAGGTCAAGCATGCGAATTTGATTATTCTGGGACTCAAGCTTGTAAAGCTTTAAGAAAAGCTGGTTATGAAATCATTCTGATTAATTCTAATCCTGCATCAATTATGACTGACCCTGATATTGCCAACAAAACCTATATTGAACCATTAACGCCTGAAATAGTATCCCAAATTATTTTAAAGGAAAAGCCTGATGCTCTTCTTCCAACTATGGGAGGACAGACAGCGTTGAATCTTGCTGTTAAATTATCTGAGTCAGATTTTTTGAAAAATAATAATGTTGAATTAATAGGAGCTAATTTAACAGCTATCAATAAAGCAGAAGATAGAAAATTATTTAAAGAGTCGATGACAAAAATAAATGTTAAAGTATGTCCCTCCGGAATCGCTTCTAACTTAACAGAAGCTAATGATGTCTCAAAAGAAATAAACTCATTTCCTTTGATAATAAGGCCTGCTTTTACCTTGGGAGGAGGAGGTGGTGGTATTGCATATAATCTTGAGGAATTTGTCGAACTTTGTAAAACAGGTTTAGAGGAAAGCCCTAGTAATCAAATATTGATTGAGAAATCACTTATAGGATGGAAAGAGTTTGAATTAGAAGTAATGAGAGATACCGCTGACAACGTAGTAATTGTTTGTAGTATTGAAAATATTGATCCAATGGGTGTTCATACAGGAGATTCTATTACCGTTGCACCCGCTCAAACTCTTACAGATAAGGAATATCAAAGACTGAGAGATTATTCTTTGAAAATTATAAGAGAGATAGGAGTCGCAACGGGTGGAAGTAATATTCAATTTGCGATAAATCCAAGTAATGGAGAAGTTATCGTTATTGAAATGAATCCTCGTGTAAGTAGATCGTCAGCTTTGGCAAGCAAAGCTACTGGATTTCCTATAGCAAAGATTGCAGCTTTATTATCTGTTGGTTTTACACTTGATGAAATAGTTAATGATATTACAAAAAAAACACCAGCATGTTTTGAACCTTCAATTGATTATGTTGTTACTAAAATCCCTAGATTTGCTTTTGAAAAATTCAAGGGTTCTTCAAATACCTTAAGTACCTCAATGAAATCTGTAGGAGAATCAATGGCAATAGGTCGGTCTTTTGAAGAATCTTTTCAAAAAGCTTTGAGGTCTTTAGAAATAGGTATCTTTGGCTGGGAATGTGATTCTCTGGATGAATTTATCAATGAAAATGATTTGAAGAATAGTTTGAGAACCCCTACTGCTGAAAGAATTCTTCTAATCAAAAAAGCGATGCATTTAGGCAAGACAAACTCATTTATAAATGAAGTTACCAAGATAGATTTGTGGTTTATTGAAAAATTACGTAATATTTTTAATTTTGAACAGCAATATTTAAAAAGTAAAGAACTTATTGATTTAGATAGAGATACTATTTTTCAGGCAAAGCAAATAGGCTTTTCAGATCAACAAATTGCAAACTTAACAGATTCTGATTTCTTTGAAGTCAGACAGCGCAGAAAAGACCTGAATATTATTCCCGTCTATAAAACTGTTGATACTTGTTCCGCTGAATTCTTGTCTTCAACTCCATATCATTATTCAACTTATGAAGATGCTTATATAAATTTAAATGCAATTATTTTTGATGATGAAATTTTTTCTGAAAATGAAAATCAATTTAAAAAAATTATGATCCTAGGAGGTGGACCTAACAGGATTGGTCAAGGCATTGAATTTGATTATTGTTGTTGTCATGCTTCTTATCAAGCATCAAAAAATGGATATAAAACTATAATGGTTAATAGTAATCCTGAAACTGTTTCAACTGATTATGATACCAGTGATATTTTATATTTTGAACCAGTAACTTTAGAGGATGTTTTAAATATAATAGAAGCTGAGAATCCTTATGGTGTAATTGTTCAATTCGGAGGGCAAACACCTCTAAAATTATCATTGCCTTTATTTGAATGGCTAAAAACAAAAGATGGCTTTAATAGCGGATCCAAAATTTTGGGTACTTCACCGATATCAATTGATTTGGCGGAAGATAGAGAGGAATTTACTAAGATACTTGAAGAATTAGATATTAGACAGCCGCTAAATGGTATCGCTCGTACTCAAGAAGAAGCACAAACTGTAGCAACAAATATTGGTTTTCCTTTAGTTGTTAGGCCTTCTTATGTTTTAGGTGGTAGGGCTATGGAAATTGTAAAAAACGAAAAAGAATTATCTAGATATATTTCTGAAGCAGTTAAAGTTTCTCCTGATCATCCAATACTTTTAGATCAGTATTTGAATAATGCTATTGAGATAGATGTTGATGCATTATGTGACTCAAATGGTTCAGTTGTTATAGCTGGCCTTATGGAGCATGTCGAACCTGCTGGGATTCATTCTGGTGATTCAGCATGTTGTCTTCCTTCAATTTCTCTTTCAAAAGGAACCTTAGAAACTGTAAAAAAATGGACAAAATTAATTGCAAATAGATTAAATGTTGTTGGCTTAATTAATTTACAATTTGCAGTAACTAATTTAAATAATAAAGAAAATAAAGTATTTATTCTTGAGGCAAACCCTAGAGCTTCTAGAACTATCCCTTTTGTTTCTAAAGCTATAGGTAAGCCGATTGCAAAATTAGCAACCCAATTAATGCAAGGTTATACATTAGAAGATGTAAATTTTACTAAAGAATACATTCCAAAATTTCAAGCAGTTAAAGAGGCTGTTTTACCTTTTAAGAGATTTCCTGGTTCTGACACTCTCCTCGGTCCAGAAATGCGTTCAACTGGGGAAGTAATGGGTTTAGCTAAGGATTTTGGCCTGGCTTATGCTAAGTCTGAATTGGCTGCTGGTAATGGAGTGCCATCTAAGGGGGTAGCTTTTTTATCTACTAATGATTTAGATAAAGTAAATCTTTTAAATATTGCTAGACAATTGATAATTTTAGGTTTTAAATTAAATGCTACAAAGGGCACTGCAGCATACTTGTCTAATTTAGGAATAGAAGTTGAAGAAGTTTTGAAAGTGCATGAAGGTAGACCAAATATTGAAGATCTAATTCGTTCAGGACTTATTCAATTAATTATTAATACTCCGGTAGGATCTCAAGCTATTCATGATGATGCATATCTTAGACGTGCTGCTTTAGAATATAATATACCAACATTTACAACTATCCCTGGAGCTAATGCAGCCATTAAAGCAATAAAATCTTTACATTTAAACAAGATTGATACCTTCTCTTTGCAGGAAATACATAACTCTTAAACTCCCTCAATGTTTTTAAGTTTGTCTTTTAGTTGATTTGCTAATGAGTTTCTACTTATTGATAATAATTTCAATGTATCCTCATGCATTTTTAACTGAGTTTCAGCAATCTGTAATCCTTTTATAGTTTCTTTTATATCACTTGATAGATTATTAATTAAATATTTTTTTCCTTCAAAAGTCAAAACAGGATTATTAATGTCATTAGTGTTTTCGTTCATAATTTTTCTTATTTAGTAACTAAAATAAAATCATATATTATTTATTAATTGCTTTTCACATAATTCTTTATAAATTCCTTCTTTTTTAAGTAAATCTATATGTCTTCCAATATCAATAATTTCTCCTTTATCAAATACTACAATTTTATCTGCTTCTTGAGTTGTAGCCAATCTATGAGCAATAACAACAACAGTTCTATTTCTCATTGCTCTTTTAAGACCTTTTTGTACTTCAGTTTCTGATTCTGCATCTAATGCACTAGTTGCCTCATCTAAAAGCAGAATAGAAGGGTTCCCTAAGATTGCTCTTGCAATTGCTATCCTTTGAATTTGTCCTCCAGAAAAATTGGAGCTTCTTTCATTTATCTTAGTGTTATATTTATTAGGTAGCTTTTTAATGAAGTTATGAGCATTTGCAATCTTAGCTGATTCTATAACTTCCTCTTTCGTAAAGCTTCTACCCATTCTTATCACGTCAATAATTTTTCCTGAAAATAAAAATGGCTGTTGTTGTACTAATGCAATGTTTTCCCTAATATCTTTTGTATTTAATGAATTTAAATTTTTATCATCAATATAAATTTCCCCATTACTTGGAGTTAAGAATTTTAATATTAGAGCCATCATAGTACTTTTTCCAGCTCCAGAAGCTCCAACGAATGCTGTTACTTCTCCTTTTTGAATTTCTAAATTTATATTTCTAAGAACTAGATTATCTTCTTTGTATTCAAAGTTAACTTCCTTGAATTCTATTTTACCTTCAATATTGAATATCCTATTTAAAAATTTTATATCATCTTCTATAGGTTCTAAATTTATGTTTTGCAATCTTTTTATCGATGCCTCTGCTTGTTTATAGTCATTAAAATTTGTACTTACATGGCTTATTGGATCAATAAGCATTAATATTGCAGCAAAAAAACTACTAAATTCTTGACTCGTTAAAAGGCCTAGATTAATTCTTACGGCTCCCAAACCTAATATTGCTAATATTCCGAATGCTTCAATAAAGCCAACAACTGGATGTTGAAAAGCAAGTAATTTTAATGTTTTATACTTTGCTTTTTTATTAGCAATTAATCTTTTATTAAATCTTCTCTCAATCCATTTTTCGGCAGCAAATGCTCTTATCGTCGACATTCCATTTATGGATTCTCCTATTAAACCTGCTAAATCACTTGTTGATTCTTGACTTCTTTCAGAAGCTATTAAAACTTTTCTTCCAAAACTATTAACTGAAAGAATAATTAATGGTGCGAGTACAAAAGTAGATAATGTTAACGACCAATCTAAATAAAACATATATATTATTACAGCTAATAATTGTAAGGTACATGGAATAGTATCCTGCACTGTTTTATAAATTACTTCGCTTACTCTATCTGCGTCTTCTGTAAGCCTATATGTAATATCTCCTGCTGAAATATTTTCAACGAAATTCATTTTTATTTGTTGAATTTTGCTAAATAAATTTGCTCTCATCACTTCACTTATTTCTAGTGAAGGTTCTGCTATATAAACATCTTGTCCAAATTGTGCGATTTTTTGAATTAAAAATACTATCAAACATCTAACTATTATGCTAGAAACTTTTGAAAGATTACCAGAGCCAATTGCGGGAATTAAGTTTCCAGCCAAAAATGCTAATAAAGGCCAACAAGCTACATAAATAAGCATACATATAAAACCCTTTATGAATCTACTTGTATAGGGTCTGACTGGAGGTATTAATCGCAAGATATTATATATTTTATTAGTCATTTTACTTCATTAATATCAAAACCTTTGGATTTATAAAACTATGAAATTAGATCAATTCTTAAAATGGCAAAATTTAGTATCCTCAGGAGGTGAAGCAAAATTTCTAATTAAATCTGGTTCTATTAAAGTTAATGGTAAAATTGAGACAAGAAGAGGAAGAAAATTAAACAGAGGAGATAAAGTTATGTTTCTAAAAAATGAATTAATATTTGAATAATTAGGTTATTCAGCACAGGGTATATTAGTATATTTTTCTTGGACAATCAATTTTGAGAAAATCTGTAATCGCTGGTAATTGGAAAATGCACATGACATGTGCAGAATCAAAGAATTATTTGGAAGAATTTCTACCCTTAATAAGAGATATTCCGAATGATCGTAAAATTGTTATTGCCCCCCCATTTACAGCTATTTCAACCTTTTCTAGTTATTCAGATTTCGATTATATAGGTATTTCTAGTCAAAATATTCATTGGGAGGATCAAGGAGCTTTTACAGCGGAGATATCTCCTAAAATGCTTCTCGAACATGGGGTCAAATATGCAATTGTTGGACATAGTGAGCCCAGAAAATATTTTAGTGAGAGTGATGAACAAATTAATAAACGTGCAGTATTTGCACAGGCGAGTGGACTTACTCCTATTGTTTGTGTTGGTGAGTCTCTTGAACAAAGAGAAAGGGGTGAAGCTGACAGGGTTATTACTAGACAAGTAGAACAGGGATTGGAAAACACTGATCCTTCTAATCTTATTGTTGCCTATGAACCTATTTGGGCCATTGGAACTGGTAAAACATGTGAAGCTAGAGATGCTAATAAGATATGTGCTTTGATAAGAAAATTAATAGGTTTTGAAGATGTAATTATTCAGTATGGAGGATCTGTTAAACCAAGCAATATAGATGAAATTATGTCAATGAGCGATATTGATGGTGTTTTGGTTGGTGGTTCCTCATTAGATCCTAATAGTTTCGCAAGAATTGCAAATTACAAATAAAATAAATCCATGGCCTAAGGATTGGGGCAGAAAAACTTCTATAATGGGAGTTATTAATTTAACTCCTGATTCATTTAGCGATGGCGGAGATTTAAACTCTAGAGCTAAAGTTTTAAATAAAGTTAATGATTTTATATCTAATGGAGTCGACATAATTGATTTAGGAGCTCAAAGCACTAGGCCTGGAGCAGAAGAGATTGGATCAAATTACGAAATAAAAAGATTATTACCATATTTAAAAATAATAAGGTCAGAATTTCCTGAGATTTTAATTTCTATTGATACATTTAATTCTGAGGTTGCTAATGAAGCACTTTTACATGGAGCTAATTGGATAAATGATGTTACGGGAGGAAGAAGAGACGAGGAAATTTTGGATATTGTCTCAAAATTTAATTGTCCATTTGTAATCACTCATAGTCGAGGAAATAGTCAAAATATGAATGATCTAAATCAATATACAAATTTTTTAAGTGAAGTAATTTCATCTCTTGAGAATTTGATAAAGAAAGCTTTAGAAAAAAAAATATCCAAAGAAAATATAATTTTAGATCCAGGACTTGGTTTTTCTAAAAATCTTGAACAAAATTTGGATGTTTTAAAAAACTTAGAATTATTTAAAAAATTAAATTTTCCAATTTTAATTGGAGCTTCTAGAAAAAGGTTTATAGGAGATATTTTAAATGAAATCAATCCAAAGGAAAGAGATATTGGTACACTTGCAATTAGTTGTCTTTGCTCCCAACTAAATATTGATTTAGTTAGGGTTCATAATGTTAAAATAAACTATCAGATACTAAAAGTTGCTGATAAAATTTACAGAAAATAGAGTTAAATTTATTCTTTTACTCCTTCAATTTTATCTTCTACCTCTTGGTATAACTCTTTTAATTGTTCTATATTTTCTTCAGAAGTTTCCCAATACCCTCTCCCGTTAACTTCCAATAATGTTCCAACTATTCTTCTAAAACTGTTAGGATTTAAATCCATAAGTCTTTTCCTCATCTCTTCGTCATTTATAAATGTTTCATTAGTTTCTTCATATACAAAATTATCAACTTGACCACTTGTCGCACTCCATCCGAGAGTGTAATTAAGTCTATTAGAAAGCTCTCTTACGCCCTCATAACCTGATTTGAGCATACCTTCATACCATTTTGGATTTAAAAGTTTTGTTCTAGAATCAAGTCTAATAGTTTCTCCCAGTGTCCTGACTTGAGCGTTAGAAGTTGTGGTGTCTGCTATGTAACTACTTGGTTCTTTCCCATCATCTCTTAATGTTTTTATTAATTTGGTCGGGTCGGAATCAAAATAATGACTAACATCTGTTAGGGATATCTCAGAAGAGTCAAGGTTTTGGAATGTAACATCAGCAGTTTTCATAACGGATTCAAATACATCTCTTTTTTGATTCATCTCGCCAGGATTATCGGCATTAAAAGCATAGGTCTTCCTTGATAAATACATTTCTTGTAACTCGTTTTCTTCTTCCCATGTTGAATTTTCTACAGCTAAATTTACATTCGAACTATAACTACCACTTGCGTTAGAGAAGACTCTTGCTGAAGCTTCTCTTATAGAGGTACCTTCTTTTTCAGATTGTTCTAAAGAGTGTTTTCTTACAAAATTTGAGTCGAGAGGTTCATCAGCTTCTGCTGCTAATTTAACCGCTTGATCTATCAATGCCATTTGATTAATAAATAGATCTCTAAAAACGCCAGAACAATTAACAACTACATCTATTCGAGGTCTTCCTAATTCTTCTAGAGGAATTAACTCTAATTTATTTATTCTTCCTACGGAGTCTGGTTGTGGTTTTACACCCACAAACCATAAGATTTGTGCTAAAGATTCTCCATAAGTTTTTATGTTATCAGTGCCCCATAAAACACAAGCTATTGTTTCCGGCCATTTTCCTTGTTCTTCTTTTTGTCTCTCAATTAGTTTGTCTACAACTACCTTTGCTGCAGCCACAGCTGCTGTCGTTGGAATTGATTGAGGATCAAGTGCATGAATATTTTTGCCACTTGGTAATACACCAGGATTTCTTATAGGATCTCCTCCTGGGCCAGGTAAAACATAATTTCCATCTAATGCTTTAATAAGACTATCCATTTCCTGATCGGCACAAACCTGTTCTAGACAGTAAAGTAAATAATCAAAAAGTTTATTTAATTCTTTTTGATTTACTTCATTAAATCCATTTAATCTGCATACTCTTAGCCATGGAGTGGGTAAAATTAAACCAAATACTTTTAGAATGTCTAACAGTTTTGAAAATAATGATTTCTCTAAATAAACTCTTCCATTAACTACTTTTAGTGAATTAACCATTGCAAATATTGATTCTCTTGCTGTCTTTATAATTTTTTCATTTAAATCAACATACTTAAGCTCACCTTTATTGTTACCATCATAAATTTTATCAATAGTAAGATTTATGGACTCTGCCAATAGGCCAGGGAGTGATCTTATACCTTCTTGTTCTCTTTCTAAAGAAGCAATATTTACAAGGGTTGCTACAGCTTCCTCTGCAGTTGGCGCCTCTCCAATAGTATGTAGACCACAAGGTAATAATCTACTTTCTATTTCCATTAGTTGTTTGTAGATATTACCTACGAATAGATCTCTCTCATCGATGTTAAGTTCTTCTACATCTTTAGTAGGTAGCTCAACATCTTTATCGAGATTACATTGCTTAGAAGTCTCAATAATTGCATTCACAATTTGAATCCCTCTGCTACCTTCCCTTAGTTGTTGATAAGAACCAACTAGTTCACTTAATTCTTTAAGTCCCTTATAAAGACCTGCATTTTCGGCTGGAGGAGTAAGGTAACTTATAGTTGACGCATATCCTCTTCTTTTTGCAATTGTTGCTTCAGATGGGTTATTTGCTGCGTAATAATATAAATTTGGTAATGATCCAATTAACGAATCTGGGTAGCATGTCTCACTCATACCCATTTGTTTTCCGGGCATGAATTCAAGAGAGCCGTGAGTTCCAAAATGAAGTACAGCATCAGCACCCCATATTTTTTCTACATATGTATAGTAAGCTGCAAAACCATGATGAGGACTTGCACTCCTTGAATAAAGTAATCTCATTGGATCACCTTCATAGCCAAATGTTGGTTGTACTCCTATAAATACATTTCCAAAATGTTTTCCATAAATAAGTAAATTTTGACCATCACTATTTAAATTTCCAGGAGGTTTACCCCAATTCTCTTCAAGTCGCTGTGAATAGGGTGTATATTCCTCATATTCTTTAACTGACATTTTATGGGCAATATTTAATTCAGGAGATCCATCCATTGCTTCTGGATTATTTATGACTTTTTCCATTAATTCTTTTGAGTTTTTTGGTAGCCCATCTATTTGATATCCTTTCGCTTTCATTTCTAATAGAACTCTATAAATAGAACCAAATACATTCAGATATGCTGCCGTTCCTACATTCCCTTTATCTGGAGGAAAACTAAATACAGTAATTGCTAATTTCTTTTCTTCTCTTTTTTTTACTCTAAGTGATGACCACTTTATTGCTCTTTCTGCAATTACATCAACTCTATCTTGTAGTGTATGAGCTTTGCCTGTAGCATCATCACGACCTGAAAGAATAATAGGTTCAATTGCTCCATCTAGTTCTGGTATCGCAATTTGTAAAGCAACTTGAACAGGATGCAATCCTAAATCACTATCTTCCCATTCTTGAGTTGTTTGAAAAACCAAAGGCAGTGCGACCATATATGGTCTGTTAAGCTTTTTTAAAGCCTCAATAGCCTTTGGATGGT
The DNA here is from genome assembly GCA_003216135.1 of Prochlorococcus sp. AG-409-A22. GTDB lineage: Bacteria > Cyanobacteriota > Cyanobacteriia > PCC-6307 > Cyanobiaceae > Prochlorococcus_A. The sequence goes on from QCJI01000012.1 coordinate 13,223, forward strand.
CTTGCCTGGCAGGTCCTCCAACCAATGCAAATCCTGTTAAAGATACAACTCCATCAACTATAGGTTCCTCTTTATTAATTGAGTTATAATAGAATTCATTAACTGGTTTAGAAAAATCTAGTCCTCCACAGAAAATAGGAACTACTTTTGCACCTCTATATTCTAATTCTTGAATAATAGCAACGTAATGAGCATCATCTCCTGTTACTATATGACTTCTTTGAAGTACTAGTCCTATCGTTGGAGCCTTGTCATTTCTAGGTTTTATATCTTTTCTATTGTTTTCCCAATTTTGATATTCCTCTAAACTTTCAAACATGCATGGTGCTAATGGGTGCCAAATTCCAAGGTCAGGGAATGTTTCTGGATCTTGTATTTTTAATTCCTCTAGTTGATCTTTTATATTCTCAGAGATTGCATATTTCTCTGATATCATTAATAAGAAGTTTTTCAGGTTTTCAGTAGTACCACCTAACCAGTACTGAAAACTTAGAATAAATGTCCTAGCATCTTGAGCTTTTTCTACTGGAAGATATTTTAGTATTGATGGCAATGTATTTAACAATTTCAACATTGAATCCTGGAAACTAGCTCCATCTGATTCTTTTTTCTTTTTTATTAGATCTCCAATAATACTTTTGGATTGTCCTAGTTGGGCCATGCTAAATGAACCTAACTTATTCAATCTCATAACTTCTGGCATAGAAGGAAATATTATTGAAGCTTTGAGTTTATCCTTGTGTGGAGTAACTGCATCTACTACTTTTTGAGCTAAATCTTCAATAAAAATTAATGAAGCAACAAAAATATCTGCATTAGCTATGTCTGTTTTAAAATCATTAAAATTATTTTCATTTCTCAGTTCCTCAATAAGGTAACCACTAAGGTCTAAGCCAATTGGGCCATTCATTTCATTTATTGACCTTGCTGCTTCAGTTAAGGAATTTTGGTATTGTGGCTCAAGGACAACATAAACTGCTTTTATTACCACTTTGTGTTTGTTATCCTCAACAGGAGATACTCTGCGGTTTGCTGAGCGGACCTGCGTAAACATATGATTCTTTTTAAGTATTTTTTACCAGCCTACGGGTGAAATGACGTTATTGTGACCTTTATACATAGCGTGTAACAACCTTTTAAAAAAGATTTTTTAACCAAAATGAATAAAAATTCCGGAAAAACCATACCAGTACTTGTTTCTGGAGCTTTGGGTAGAATGGGAGGTGAAGTTGTAAACTCTGTTTTAAATTCACCAGATTGTAATCTTGTTGCAGCAATTGACATAACAGAGAATAGTAATGGAACAAATATTTCAGAAATATTAAAAGTAAAAGAATGTGATGTTTTTGTTTCAAATGATTTTGAAGGAACTTTATGCTCCATTAGTCAAGAATATAGAAATGAAAATATTAAACCAGTTTTAGTAGATTTTACTCATCCTGATTCTGTTTATGAAAATACTAGGTCTGCAATTGCATATGGGATCTCTCCCGTTGTTGGAACTACAGGTCTCACTCCCTCACAAATAAATGAATTATCTCTTTTTGCACAGAAAGCTTCTGTTGGTTGTGCGATTATCCCAAATTTTTCGGTGGGTATGGTTCTACTTCAACAGGCTGCATCTGTAGCGGCAAAATTTTATGACAATATTGAATTGATAGAGATGCACCATAATCAAAAAGCAGATTCACCTAGTGGCACCTGTATAAAAACTGCTGAAATGATTGAAGAATATTCAAAGAAATATAATGAAAATTTGGTTAAAGAGTCAGAATCTTTAAAAGGAGTTCGAGGCGGTCTTAGAGATTCAGGTCTAAATATACATTCAGTAAGATTGCCAGGACTATTAGCTCATCAATTAGTAATTATGGGATCTCCAGGTGAAACTTATACTATTAAGCATGACACTATAGATAGAAAAGCCTATATGCCAGGAGTTTTACAAGCAATAAAAAAAATAGGTAATTACAAGTCATTAGTTTACGGACTTGAAAAATTGATTTTTTAAAATGCTTATTCCAATAAAATTAAATCAAATTTCTAGACTAATTCCATCCGTTGGAACAGGTGGACAATTTAAATATGCTTTAGGAGATCCTAATAAAATTCTTCAAAGATTAATTATTTCTTCTATTGGAGGGATAATTAATTTCTTGATAAGTCTTAATCAAATAGGAAATCAGACTTATAATTTGTGGTTAATACTATGTGTTGTTTTTTTTCTTTATATTTTATGGGGCCCAATTCTTGAATCAAGTAGAAAAAATTTGCAATTTAGAAAATATAAATTTTTTTCTATCTTTGATGGTTATGTGTCAGATATTTACAAAACGGAAAAGATTGAAAGTTCACGAGAACAGACTAATAGACAAGGTAGATTAGAGGTTATTAATAAAAAGAGAACATGGCTTGTTATTGAATTAGAAGATGAAGAGGGTTATTTAGATAAGATAACTTTCCCAATGGAAAATAAACATAGTCAAATTAGAGTCGGCGCTAACATAAGATGTTTAGTTACATCAAATAATCGAAATTTTGATAGGGATATTAATTTAACTGATGCTTGGTTACCTGATCTTAATTTGTGGGTTGGAGATTATCCTTACTTGTTAAGGCCAGCATTTGAAGAAATTTGTTATATTTATATTAAATAGATAGAAGAAATAAATATTTTTATCAATGAGCAATAGGCTTAATTTCAAAATTGTTGGTTCAGGACCTACTGGAATACTTTTATCCATTGCCCTATCAAAATTAGATTCATATATCTATTTAACTGATTTATTAACTAGAGAACAACTTATTTTTCAAGACAAGACTTATGCAATTACTCATTCAACGAGAAAAATTCTTCTTAAATTTGGCATCTGGGAGAAGTTAAAACCATATTTATATGGTTTTGATAAACTTTCAATATCAGATAGTGTTTCTTCCTCTTTTACAATTTTAAATATCTCTGACTTAGATGATGATATAAGAGCTGAAAAAAATATTGGTTGGGTTGTTAAACATTATGATCTTATGAAGGTGTTTTTTTCGGAAATTGATAATGACAGCAATATCTTTTTTAAATCTCCTCAAAATTTATCACAAGATAAAGTTAAATTTGATTATAAATTTCTTTCAACTGGGGCTGTTCCTATTCATAAAAAATCTTTCAATTCTTTTTATTTTAGAAAAAAATATAATCAGTCTTGTTTAACCTTTAAGGTCCTCTTAAGAGGGAATTTGGAGAGCTGTGCATATGAAATATTTAGAGAAGAAGGTCCTTTAGCTTTATTACCTTTAGATAAAAATTTATACCAAATTATTTGGACATCGAGCACCTCTAAATCTATAGATAGATTGAATACTGATAAGAATTTTTTAATGGATAATTTATCAATAATTCTGCCTGATTACTTTAAGTTGGACCAAATAGTTGGTGAAATTAATTTATTTCCTGTTTCACTTTCAATAAACCTTCCGATTTTTAACTCCAAAAAATTATTATTTGTAGGTGATTCTTTTCACACATTTCATCCTGTGGGAGGTCAAGGTCTAAATACTTGTTGGCGAGACGTAAATAATATTTTTGATATATTAAATGAGAAATTATTCGTCAGTAATCATAATTTAAAATATTTAAAATCTAGATATTATTTGAGTAGATTTAAAGATATTTTTTTCACACTAATTATTACTGATTCTTTAATTACTTTTTTTGCAAATAGAAATTATCTTTTAATTCCTCTAAGAAAAATAACATTTATACTTTTAAATAAATTTCTGTTCATTAGAAAAATAATACTAAATCAAATGACTAAGTCTATTATTTTTAAAAAAATTAAATGACAAATAGTAATTACATTTTTTCTAAAAAGATGATATTTTTTCTTTTAGATGAAATTGGTTTAGATCCTTCATCAATTGAACTAGGACTTAAATTATCATTAAGAAATAATACCCCTCTCCCAATATTATTATGGAGTTATGGAATGTTGACTATTGATGAACTTGACAAGTTATATTCATTTTTATTTCAAAACATAGAATAAAGATTCTGTTATAATTTTATTATCGAGATACGAAGAACTATTACTGTTTTAACTAAACGAAATCAGATTTCAAGAGAATCTATACAGAGACTTGATTTACTTTTGTTAACCTTAGAAACTATAGATTTAAATGGTGCCCAATCTTTTTTGAACTTATCCAATAATCTTAACTTAAATAAGATTTTGCCTAATAAAGTCACTATTTGGAAATTGAGGAATAATAATCCAATGAGAAAATCATATGTTAATAACAAAATTACAATAGAGGCCTTTGATGCTTTGACTAAATTAGCTGTTGAAATGTCTAAAACTTTATATCCTTATATAAGAGAGATACTTCAATCAAGAGATGATATTGATAAGAATCCTGATCCATGGAATGATTTCAAGAATAGATTTATTGAGTTAATTTATGAAAGATTTAACATTAATAGTATGAGGGTTAAAAAGCTTATTGATTCAAATGGTAATGACGAGATCCTTTTAAAAAATATTCTTGCTTTGGCTTTATGCAGCTCTGATGAAGGTTATCAGAAGTTAAGATCTTCTTTATTAAATTTCTGATATGCTCCTAAATAAATTAATATTTAATCAATCTTCAGTTAGACTTGAAATATTCGGATTGCCTGATTATGCAAATAATGAGAACAAAAATCAAATATCTATAATTTCACAATGGAAGTTAATGATAATTGATACTCCACTTATAGAGGGTAATATTGAGCATTTAAGTTCAATTATGGGAGCATTTTATAGTTATTCAAATTTTCTTATTAATAACGATAATGGATTTTATGAGTCAAAGTTTATTGATATAAAAACTGAAAATTATTTCACTCATAAAGTTCTTCTTAAAAGTTCAAAGTCTGATATTAAACCTTTAAAGATAAATATTGGTAATGCTGTACTCTCTGATATCATAAATTGTTTTGATCAGTTTAATGCTTCAATTAAAGTAAGAAAAGTTAATTCAGTTGTTTTAAATAATTCTCCTAAAAAAGGTTTATTAAAATTTATCAATAAAGATAAAACTTTAAGTTATCTTTTGCCACCTCTTCTTTCCCTATGCTCACTATTTCTTATATCTTCAACTTTGATATATTTATATAATATAAGTGAAGATAAAGAAAAAAAAGCATTAATAAATACAAAGAATACACTTCATAGCATTAAATCTATAGTCACGATATTATAGGATAATTCCTTTTTAATTATTATCCGTTCAATTTTTATTGTTTAATGTATGGCAGATTTAAAAATATCAAGTTTAAATAAAAAAACTGACAAATATCTCTTCAAAAATAAATTCTCTTCAAGAAAAACTACTAAGAGGAAACTAATAATTGAATCATTATATATGTTAATTATTAGCTGCTTATTAGGCTATTTAAATTATTTAATTCCTAATAAGTCTTTACTTTTTAAAAATTTCATAGCCACTTCTGAAAAGTCTTTATTATTATTAATAGATCTTTTTGGCCATATTTTTCAATTACTTTTAGTGATTGCCATTTTAATTTCTTTTTTGATTTCATTTATTTTATTTCTAGGTTCTTTTTACAGATTAATAAAAGTTCTAAGGAGAAATTCTAAATATTTTTAAAATAAGTAATTTCAAATAGGTTGCATTAGACCACCACTACCAGAATCAGAATCATCATCGTCATTTTCTGTCTCAACTCCAAAAAATGCGTAAGCTCCTAAGATTAATGAAGATAAAATTAAAGTAAACGGTAAAATCGAACTTTGTAATCCGACATCAATATATTCACCCATATAATTAATTTTTTTTTTATAAACTAACTTAAATTAAATTTTTCTGCGGATTTTAAATATTTATTTAATATTTTATTTTTTTTCTATTTGAGATTCTTTGTTAAAGTTATTAATTTCTTTAATGAATGAACCAAACCATAAAGTTAATTTATCAATTTGATTTTGAATCTCAGTCACTCCTAATCCTCTAATAATTATTTTAGAAAATTGATCTCCTTCTTGGAAATCAAATTTACTTTGAACACTACTTGATAAAGAATTTTTAAGAATATTATAAGTAGATTTCTTTAATTTTGTTTCTATTAAAATATTTGGTTTTTTTAGTTTGATCTTATTAAAGCCACAATTTTTAGCTAGTAATTTTAATTTCATTAATAAAATTAATGACTCCACTGCTTTGGGTAAAGTCCCATACCTGTTTGTCCAATCAGTAGCTAATTCAGTTAGCTCTTTATCATTTGAACATTCTGTTGCTGCTTTATAAGCTTCCAGCTTTTCTTCTCTATTTAATATCCATGTCGCGGGTATAAAAGCATTTATAGGTAGATCAATCTGGGTATCATTAACTTCAGGAATTTCCTGTCCACTTATTTCTGAGATCGCCTCATGGAGCATTTCGATGTATAGATCATATCCAATAGCACTAACTTTCCCACTTTGTTCTTCTCCTAATAAACTTCCAACACCTCTTATTTCCATATCTTTCATTGCTAACTGATATCCACTACCTAGTTCTGAGAAGTCTTTGATAGCTTTTAATCGTTGCTTGGCAGCATCATTTATTTTATTCAAATTTGGATAAAACAACCAAGCGTGAGCTTGTATTCCACTTCTACCAACTCTTCCTCTTAATTGATAAAGTTGTGAAAGTCCAAATTTTTGAGCGTCTTCAATAATTATTGTATTTACTTTTGGTATGTCTAATCCGCTTTCAATAATTGTTGTACATATCAAAAGATCAACTTCACCATTGTTAAATGCAATCATTGCATTCTCCAGTTCTGTTTCGTTCATTTGTCCATGAGCGACTATAAATTTTAAATTTCGAAACATATTTTTTAATTTATTTACAGCTTGATCAATGTCAGAAATCCGAGGAAGAACGTAAAATATCTGACCACCTCTATCAAGTTCTTGACTTATGGCAGTCCTTATTACATCCATATCTATTTCAGACAAATATGTTTTTATAGACCTCCTGGAAGGCGGGGGAGTATTGAGTAAGCTCATTTGTCTTAAGCCTGACAAACTCATGTAAAGGGTTCTGGGTATTGGTGTCGCTGAGAGACTTAGAACGTCGATATTTGTTTTTAATTTCTTGATTTTTTCTTTTTGCCTTACTCCAAATCTTTGCTCTTCGTCAATCACGAGTAATCCTAGGTTTTTGATTTCTAATTCTTTTCCTAAAATTTGATGAGTTGCTACAACTAAGTCAATATGTTTATTTTTCAAACCAGAATATATTTTTTCCTTTTCATTATTACTTTTAAATCTATTAAGTAATGAAACTTTAATCGGATACGGAGAAAATCTATTGCTTATAGTTCTCCAATGTTGTTGGGCTAATATTGTCGTTGGAGCAAGTAAAATTACCTGCTTACCGGAAGTAATAGCTTTGAAAATAGCTCTTATAGCCACTTCTGTTTTGCCAAATCCTACATCTCCACAAACCAATCTGTCCATTGGCTTTTCGCTTTCCATGTCTGATTTAATTTCTTTTACGGCTGTAAGTTGATCTGGAGTCGGTTGATATGGAAATGATTCTTCTAATTCTTTTTGCCAAGGGCCATCTTCTGGATATATATGGCCCTTGAGTTTTTCTCTCTTTGCATAAAGTTTTAAGATGTCAAAGGCAACTTTTTTTATCTGTTTCTTATTTTTTTCTTTTATTTTGTACCATTCAGTTCCGCCCAATTTATTTATCTTGGGTTTAAGTTTCCCACTTGATCTATATCTATTTACACTTCCAAGTTGATCGGCAGCAACACTTATTTTTCCATCTTGATATTGAATAACTAAGTAATCTCTTGAATCGCCAGTTATGTTTATTTTTTCTATTTTTAGGAATTTTCCTATTCCATGATTTTTGTGAACTATGTAATCGCCAGGATTTATTTTGTTAACATTGATATTTGAATTTACACTCCTTTTTCTCCTCCTAATAAAAACATTATTAAATAAGGACTGTTGTGAAAATAATTCTTTGTCTGTATATAATGCTATTTTCCATATTGGTAAATAAAAACCTTCAATTTCATAATTGTTCTTATTCTTTATAATTAATGGTGTTGAATTATTAATTGATTTATAGGCTTCATCAATATCATCAGTGTTTTCTAAGCAGTTTGTATTACATTCATTCTCGAATAGCAAAGTCCTAGTTCTCAATGGTTGTGCAGATAATATCCATACTTTTTCTTTATTATTTATATGTTTATTTATTTTATTTGATAACTTTCCCATATTTTTAGAGAAGGTTTTTAATCTTTTATCATTTAATAAAAAACTATTATTAATATTATCTTTTGATTCAAATTCAAATAATTTAATAATATTATATTTTCTTATTGAATGTAAAATATTATCAAATTTTAAGTTTAGATTTTGAGTTACTACAATATCAATATTATTATTTTTAAGATTTTCATTTAGTTCGTCTTTATATTGATTAAAGTTATTTTCTGCTTCTAAGTACCAATTTTCTGAAAATTTTTTGCATTCATTAAGTTCATCAATAATAATTATGGTATCTTCATTAATGAAATCTATTATATTTGATGGTTTTTCTTCTATTATCCCTAAATATCTATCAAGATTATTCTTTTTTATATCCTCTGAATTAAATACTGAGTATTTAGAAAACTTATTTAATTTATCTTTTATTAATAAATTAAATCCAGAGTGTATTATCTCGATATTATTAACATTTTCTAGTGTTTTTTGAGTATATGGGTCATATTCTCTAATCTTTTCTATTATGTTATCAAAGAATTCAAGTCTTATAGGTAATTCATTATTAACTGGATAAATATCTATTATCTCACCTCTTCTACTCCATTTGCCCTCTAGAGAAGTTATATTTTCCTTTTCATAGCCTAGCATTGTAAGATTATTAGATAATTCTTTTATTTCTATTTCTTTACCTTTATTTAAGTGTAATCTATTATCAATTAATAACTTTTTATTAATTAAATGTGGTTGCAGAGCTCTCTCTGTGGTTATAATTATATTTAAATTTTTTCTTTCATTTTTAATTAATTTTGATATAACAGTTAACTGTGTATATTCGATTTCTTTTGATTTATTAATAGATGAATATGGTAGATTTTCTGTTGGTGGATAATATAAGACATTTTTACTATTAATACTTTCGAAATAACCAATCCATTTATATGCAATTTCAACATTAGGACAAACTAATAATAAATCTTTTTCCTCTTTTTTTGCAATACTATTTATAATTATAGACTTAGCATATCTACTTGAGCCAATAATATTTAACTCATTAGATTGTTTAATTCTTTTTATTAATTCACCTGTAATTTGTGAATTAGAAATATAATTAATTAATGTATTTAAACTCATTTATTTTTATTTAACTTGATTCCTACTTTGCATTATATTATATTAGGTTTTATATAGATTGTGAATAATAATTAATGGATTCAGCTGCAATAAATTCTTTTATCCCTACCCTTGATCAAGTAGATAGTTGGTACGAAATATTTACTCTTTTACCAATATTAATTTCATTAGAATTATTATTATCGGCTGATAATGCAGTTGCACTTGCATCTCTTACTAAATCACTTGAAAGTTCGGAATTAAGAGCTAGAGCATTAAACATTGGTATAACTATATCTTTATTATTTAGAATTTTTCTTATTCTGTTATCTAATTTCTTACTCAAATTTATATTTATTAGGATTTTTGCTGGTTTATATCTAATATATTTGTTCTTTTCAAATGTTTTAATTAATCCTGAATTTCGAAATTCTGAATCTGACAAAAATATGATTCAGAATAAATTCAAGTTTCTCAAAGTTGTTGCTCTTCTCTCAATTACTGATTTTGCTTTTTCCATTGATAGCATTACAACTGCTGTAGCAATAAGCGACCAATACATACTTATAATTTTTGGAGCATTAATCGGTGTATTGGCTTTAAGGTTTACATCAGGTATATTTTTAAAACTCTTAGATAAGTTTTCAAGATTAGAAACAGCTGGTTACATAGCAATTTTAATTGTTGGGATTAAACTTCTTCTAAATACTTTAATTAAAGAGTCAATTCTTCCAGATTACTATTTTTACATTTTGATTCTATTCGCTTTCATTTGGGGTTTCTCTAGAACAGAATCTAATACTTAATCTGACAACTTTTCACCTATTATCGGTTGTAATTGTTGTATGAGCTGAGTTTTGCTAGAGATGTTCTTGCCTTCAAGCTTTGCTTCTAACAAAATAATTGGGTTAGTTTTTGTTGAGATAACTATACCTTCATTTTCTATAATGCCAATAATAGTTCCTGGTTTTAAGAGGTCATTATTAAGATTATTGTTTTTATTAGTAAATTCAGAACTTCTTAAAATTCTAATTTTTATTATTTTTAAATTTTTACCTCTAAAAGTTGTATTTGCGCGTGGATATAGTCCTTTAATTTTTCGGGAAATTTCAAAAGGATTATTTCCCCAATCTATTTTATAGTCTTCCTTATTTATCATTCTCGCATATTTAATTTCTCTACCAAGATTTTTCTGTTTAGTTAAAAAAGAGTTTATATTTTCATCCATATTTATTTCAAGTTTAGATATAGCTGCCATAAATAATATTGCTGATAAATTACTTAATTTTTCACTTAATGATATTAAATTATCATCATCTTCAATTTTAATTTTCTCTTCCAGTAATAGATCTCCAGTATCAAGTCCTTCTTCCATTTTCATAATCCCGACTCCACTGAAATTATCCCCTTCCAATAAGGACCATTGAATGGGTGCCGCACCTCTCCATTTTGGAAGTAGTGATGCATGAGCATTCCAACAACCATATTTAGGTATTTCTAATATTTCTTTTGGTAAGATTTTCCCATAAGCGATTACAATAAATAGATCGCAATAAAGAGATTTTAGCTCATTTATAAAATCATTATTCCCTTTAATTATTTTTGGAGTGAAAACTGGTATTTTTTCATTATTTGCAAATGCCTTAACAGGAGAAGAGACCAGCTTTTTTCCTCTTGATCTTTTTTTATCAGGTTGACTTATAACAGCGATTACTTCATGATGAGATTTATTTAGAATATTAAGGCTGGCAACTGAGTATTCAGGTGTCCCCCAGAATATTATTCTCACGCGTCACCAGTTATTGATAATTCATTAACCCATACATGTGGAGAAATACCATTAGTGGTTAGCTCTTCCTGCATTTCAATATTTACTATATTTTTCAAAAGGTATTTAATATCTCCTGCAACAGTTGCTGATTCGATGGAACTCTTAATACCTTTATTACATAACCATCCTTCAAATGGAAGTGAAAAGGAACCTTGACTTGCTCTGACACCTGCATGGATTGCATTTAATTCTTCTATGTAAACATATTCACCTTCGTAATTAGGATGGGTTAGGTAATTTTTTAGATTAGTACATTCATCAGATCTTTTAACAACTAACCAATCAGGAGAGACTGATACTTTAGATCCTAGTCCTGCATGCCCAGTAGGAATTGTTTTAAAGATTCTTGCCGTTGATTCTGAATGTAAAAAGTTTTCTAATTTCCCTTTATTCATTAAGCATAATTTCTTTGTAGGAGTTCCTTCACCATCAAATGGTGCTGAGGTTATATTCTTCTCATTAGGTCCGTCATCATAAATATTGAGTGCTTCAGTTGATAGTTGTTCTCCAATTGAATTTTTATTGGATAAACTCACTCCATCGATAATACTTCTTGCATTAAATATTGAATTAAATGCATTAATTATGGTTAAAAATGCTTCAGGCGAAAAACAAATTAAATATTTATCCGTTTTAATTGTGGAATAGTTTAGGTGTGCAATTGTTTTATTTGAGGCCTCTTTAATGCATGATTCAATATCTATATCATGAACTCCATATCCAATTTTAACTGAACCTGAACTACGAGGTTTCTTATCTTTTTTTTCAGCTCTTGCATATAAATATAATGCAGCCTGACTTTTAGAATAATTTCTAAACGCACCATCGCTGTTGGCATAGATTATTTCATAGAAGCTTTCCGATAAACCGTTGTAAGGAATCGAAGTAATTGCTTCATGACTATCTAACAGTTTTAGTTCAGCTTCTCTAAGAACTTTTAGTAATTTTTTTATTCCCAAGGGATTAATTTTCCTAACTTCTTGTACTTCAATAGGTTCTTTTGCTAATGGTGAAAAATCAGTAATTTCTTTCTTATTACCAAATTCCGATGCGATATTTGCTTGTTTAAGTGCCTTGTGAATTCCTGACTCACTTATATCGCTTGTTGTAGTAATACCAACTAAATTAGAATTATTCCAAACTCTTATAGTTAAAACTTGTTTTTGTGAGGCCTTTAATTGTTTCGCTATGCCTTTATCTACTTGTACAGAATAGTCATTAGAAAAACTTGCTCCAAAATCCCATTTTTTAAGGTTTAAAGATTCTGCTGATTTAGAGATTTGATTTGTTATTTCTTTTGCTTTCATAGTCTTATCTTCCTCCGACTGTGATTGAATCAACTTTTATATGAGGCTGACCTACCGTTACATTTACACTTCCACTGATAGAACCACAAAAACCAGGTGCGAGTTCTAAGTCATTACCGCACATAGATATTTTTGGCATAACTTCTTTGGCGTCGCCAATTAATGTTGCACCCTTTACGGGTTTAGTCAATTTTCCATTTTTTATTAAGTAACCTTCTTCTACGGCAAAATTGAATTGTCCTGTTGCTCCTACGCTTCCTCCTCCCATTGATTTACAGTAAAGACCATCACTAATACTACTTATCAATTCTTCTTTAGAGTATTCCCCTTTAGCTATGTAGGTATTTCTCATCCTTGAGGCTGCTGCAAATGTGTAATTTTGTCTTCTCCCACTACCTGTTCTTTTGTGGCCAGTTCTCAACTCCCCTGCTCTATCAGATATAAACTTTTTTAAAACTCCATCTTTTATAAGGATTGATTTCTCTGGTTCCATTCCTTCATCATCCACAGAAAGAGAACCAAATGATCCGGCGGAAATTCCTTCATCAATAGCAGTTAAGGATTCGTGAGCAATTTTCTTATTTAATTTATCCTTAAATGGCGTTGTTCCTCTTTCTATTTGCGTAGTTTCAAGTAAATGACCGCATGCTTCATGAAATATAACACCACCAAATTTATTAGCTAGTACAACTGGCATCTGTCCAGCTTCTACGTAATCTGCATATAACATATTCATTGAACTTTCATAAACGTCATTAGCAGCTTTTTCATGATCCCACAATCTAAATTCATTTGGCATC
>QCJI01000013.1 GCA_003216135.1 Prochlorococcus sp. AG-409-A22
CAATTACAAGGATTACTCCAACAGCTGACATCGAGCTAACAATTACTAATGCAGTAGTGAAGCTAAGGGCAAGATTTAATAAAGAAACATTTATACCACTAGCTGATGCACCTTCTGGATCTAATCCAACATATACAACTTTTTCGTATCCTAAAGTCATCAAAATTATAAAAACAGAAAATGCAATTATTGTTCTAAGTAAATCCCCAAAATTTGCTGTCAACAAATCTCCAAATAGTACTGCCTCCAAATCTATTCTTATTCCTAGTAGAGGAATAATAAGCACTCCAAATCCAAGCATTCCAGCAAGAATAGTATTCATAACTGCTTCATAATTTTCACTTTTTCTATTAGTTAAACTTTCAGCAAATACAGAGCCTAGAAGACCACTAATAACTCCTCCAATAGAAGGATGTACTCCTAGTGCTAGTGCTAGTGCTAGTCCAGGCAAGACACAATGAGAAATTAAATTAACTTGTAATAATCTTTTATGAGTGATTAATACAGTTCCCATTGCTGGGCATAAGATTCCTGTAAAAACAGTTATTATTAATGGAACAAGCCACCAGTTGTCATTTATAAAAGACATTATTTGAATGATTCGTTATGATCGAAAATACGAGACATAAAAAGATCGTGAAAACTATGATGAGTAATACTGAGATTACCAAAAGACAAGAACAACTTCTTGAGGAACTTGATAGATGCGATGATGAATTGAGCGGACAGGAGTTGCATCGGCAATTGATTAACAAAGGAAAATCTATGGGTTTGACAACTGTTTATAGAAATCTGCAAATTTTGATAAAGCATGGCCTAATACGTTCTAGACACCTTCCAACAGGTGAGGTTCTTTATACTCCTGTTGATAGAGATATTCATCATTTAACCTGTGTTCAGTGCGGAGAGACATCGAAAATGGAAGGTTGTCCAGTAAAAGATATTCAAACTCCTAAAAAAAATCCAGAAAAGTTTCAACTTTTGTTTCATACACTCGAATATTTCGGCCTTTGCCAAAACTGTTATCAGGCCCAGAATTAAAAAGGAACATTTTCTAATCACAGATATTATTTTTATTTATTGCGCTAATGTTTATAGAATTTAATTTATCTTTTATTGAATCAGGACTACCAACGGCCAAAACAGTTTTATCAAGAACTATTACTTGATCATAATTATTTAAAGATTCTCCCCAATCATGGCTACTGACAAGCAGAGAAAGACCCGCATCTGCAAGTTGACGAACAATTTTTAGAAAATCATCTTTAGCAGGAGGGTCCAATGCAGCGCAAGGTTCATCAAGAAGAAAGATTTTAGCCGGGGACATAAGAGTCTTTGCTAGAAGAGCCCTTTGTTGCTGTCCACCTGAAAGAGAATCGAGTCTTCTATTAGCCAAGTTTGCTATCCCAACTCTTTGCATTGTCGCCTCTAATTCGCAACATTTATTGATCCAGGCATTAGGATTTGCTAGTAGTGCCTTGATTTGAAAGGGAGCATTACTTCTGGATTTTGAATACTTTATTTGTCCAAGAGATACTAGTTTTTCTACTGTAATTGGAAACTTCCAATTCATAGAACTTCTTTGAGGCATAAGTGCAACAAGAGATCTTGATTTATATAACTTGTCTCCATCAATTTTTATTTCCCCTTTGTCTGGGGCATTTTGTCCTTGAAGTATTTTAAGAAGAGTAGATTTACCAGCTCCGTTTGGACCAACTAGCGCTGTTAAAGATCCTGGTTTAATCTCAACTGATACTTTATTTAAAGCTGGCTTACTTTTTTTAGTGTATGAATAGGTTAAATTTTCAGCGACTAAAGTAGCCATTAATCAATTTTTAAAATATTCACCTTATAAGCTTACCAATAATACAAGCTTAGTATTCTTTTCATAACAATTGATACCTTTACTTGCCAGTAATTATGAAAATGATTATCATTTTTAGATATCTATAATTTTTTATGTCAATTTTCAAAAGACTTTTATTAAATAAAAAAGGTTCAACTAAGTTAATTATCAAAAATTCTGTAATCGCAGCGTCTTTTATTTTTTTAGGTTTTGGGCAAGATGTACTAGCTAAAGGAAAGTCATATGTGGCTGTAGAACCATTGGTTTGTGATTTAGTTAAATCAATTGCATTACCTTCAGATAAGGTCACTTGCTTAGTTGATAGGAAGCAAGACGTACATGACTTAAAGATAAATCCAAGGCAAGCTCAATTACTAAATAGTGCAGATAAAGTATTCACTCTTGGGAAAGAAATGACTCCAAGCATGAGGAATTGGGAAAGTAAAAAGAAAACTGTTGTGGTAGGTGTAAGTGCAATAGACGTAGATGATCACTCTGATCATGAAGGACATAGTGACCATTCAGACCATGGTGGGCATGATGAGCACTCTGATCATTCAACTAAAGTAGTTGACCACTCTGATCATGAAGGGCATGATGACCATTCAGACCATGGTGGGCATGATGAGCACTCTGAAGGATCTTTTGAATGGGCAGGTAGATTTGATCTAAAAAAAGGTAACTATACTTGGTCTTTTGCAAAAGTTGATGGCGAATATGCAGATCCTGCAATGAAGATGGTAATACTTAAATCTAAGGATATAGAGAGATCTGAAGATTTAGCGAAAGAACTATTAGGAGCTAAAGAAACAATAAATAAGAAAAACAAAGGGACTTTGACTGCAAATAATAAAGCTTATGTTCTTAAATTTGATCAACGAAAAGATAGCACCGTTTTTAACGTGGAGATCAAAGATGATGGTCAATATACATTTTTTACTGAACATATGCCTTTTGAGTTTGAGGCAAATGAGCACTTTTTCAAAGATGTTTTAAATAGCGATGTCGAACCAATAGCACAAGTACCTGATGAAGGAGAGGGGCATCACCACCATCATGACCATGGTGGCCTGGATCCTCATATTTGGCATGATCCACATAACATCATAAAAATGGGCAAAGTTGTTAAAAATAGTTTGAAAAAAGACATTTCGGTTTTTAATAGAGAAGACAGAAAATTAATTAATGAGAGATTCAATAATGTCGATTCGTTATTAGAAGACTTAGATTCTTGGATTGTTGAACAAGTAAGCTCTATACCAGAGTCGAAAAGAGTAATTGTTTCTAAACACAAAGCCATGGAATATTACGGCGATGCTTTTGGTTTTGAAACAATCAGTTTACTAGATTTTCTTGGAGACTCCTCAAGTTTGAGGCCTGACAATATAAAGTCTGTACTTGCGGAGCTTAAAGAAGATAATGTTTCAGTTCTTTTTCCAGAACAAAAACCAACCTCTAAATTATTAAGAAATCTAAGCAGACAAAGTTCTATTCCTATTTCTTCTAAGCAAATATTTGTTGACGGGTTAATGATGGATGGGAACACTGTTTCAGTAGCTGTTCACAATACTTGCACTATCGTAAATTCTCTAGGAGGATCTTGCGATAAAAAAGCTGGTTCAAATATAGAAAGCAGCTGGGAGAATCTATCTAATTAAATTTTTCTTATAAAAACGGTTTTCATTTCTAAATATAACTATTATATGAAAGTATTATTTATTGAGTAAAAGCCATTAAATGAGTATCAAAGATAAAGTTCCTGTTACCATCCTTACTGGATTTTTAGGTTCAGGTAAAACTACTCTCCTTAATAGAATATTAAGTGAAGAACATGGGAAAAGAATAGCAGTAATCGAAAATGAATACGGTGAAGTAGGTATAGACCAAGGACTCGTAATTAATGCTGATGAAGAAGTGTTTGAGATGTCAAATGGATGTATTTGTTGTACTGTTCGCGGTGATCTAATAAGAGTCCTTGGCAACCTTATGAAAAGAAGAGATAAGTTTGACTATGTTTTAGTAGAAACGACAGGATTAGCAGATCCTGGGCCAGTTGCTCAGACTTTTTTCATGGATGAAGAAATTAGTTCCGAATTTACTCTCGACGGAATTGTGACTTTAGTTGATGCTGCACATATTGAACAGCAACTAGGAAGGAGTGATGAAAGTTCAGAGCAAGTAGCCTTTGCAGATGTTTTAGTATTAAATAAAACAGACTTAGTTTCTGATGATGCATTAGATACTCTTGAATCGAGGTTAAGAGATATGAATAGAATGACTAGAATTATTAGAGCAGAGAATGCCCAAGTACCAATTGAAACAGTCTTAAATCTTAGTGCATTTGATCTAGATCAGATTCTTAAGCGCAGGCCTACGTTCCTTGAACCCGAGTATCCATTTGAATGGACAGGTGTTTACGATCTTGCTGCAGGTAAATATGAATTAATTCTAGAAGAAGGACCCGATCCTGAAATGTCATTAGTAGCTTTTACAAATCAAGGCTCCACCGAGGAAGAACTTAAAGATGGTGCTGAATCCTCTGTAAGACTTTATGCAGAAAAAGCTAAAAGTCTAGAACCTGGGAATAGTATTCCATTTGGAGAACATATAAATCTTCTATTGGAAGATAAAGGAAATAAATCATTCATCCTGAACATAGAAAAGTCAACAAAAATAGGTTTGTTTACGCAACACACCGCTGAAGAATTCAATATGAAAGTAATAAAGATTGATGTAAACAATTCAAAAGAGATCCCATTCAATATTGAAAGGTTCTGGCAGGCAGAGCACGAGCATGATGATGAAGTAGGTTCAATTGCAATAGAACGCTTTGGAGATGTTGACCCAGAAAAACTAAACACTTGGATGGGCAGGCTTCTCTCAGAAAAAGGGGTGGATATATTCAGAACTAAAGGTTTCATAAGTTACTCAGGGAACCCAAGAAGAATAGTATTCCAAGGAGTACATATGTTATTTACCGCACAACCTGATAAACAATGGGGTAACGAGCCACGGCGAAACCAACTTGTTTTTATTGGTAGAAATTTAGATGAGAAAGAGATGCAAGAAGGCTTTGATAAATGCCTGATATAGAACCATTTAGCCCAAGAGGTATGTTCCATGAGGGATGGACCGCAGAAGTTAATGATTACGCCATAGCTTGTGGTTGGGCCCTTAAAGGAAAGCAATTTATTGTGGGTGACGTAGCAGGAGGTCTTTTCGCGTTTGAAGGAGATACTGGAAAAATTATTTGGGAAAAAGAAAATATACATTCTGGTGGTCTGCTAGCATTGTCCATCCATCCAGAAGGTGAAATTTTTGCGACATCAGGTCAAGACGGAAATGTACAAATTTATAATTGCCACGATGCTAAATTAATCAAAACACTTGATCTTGGTAAAGGTTGGGTAGAACACCTCAAATGGTCCAATGACGGTTTGTTTCTAGCAATAGCCTCATCAAGAAAAGTTTGTGTTTTTAATGAATTAGGGGAAGAAAAATGGATTTCAGATGAGCATCCAAGCACAGTAAGTGCAATCACATGGTCAAATAAAAACGAGTTAGCAACAGCCTGCTATGGTAGAGTGAGCTTCTTTGACATAGTTAACAATAAAACGAATCAAAAACTCGAGTGGCAAGGATCATTGGTATCAATGGAATTAAGCCCTGATGGAGATATAGTCGCCTGCGGGAGTCAAGACAATTCAGTTCATTTTTGGAGAAGATCTACTGGAATGGATGCTGAAATGACAGGCTATCCTGGAAAACCAAGTCACCTTTCTTTTGATGACAGCGGACAATTATTAGCGACTAGTGGCAGTGAAAGGATAACAGTCTGGAGCTTTATAGGTAATGGTCCAGAGGGAACCATGCCAGGAGAGCTATGTCACCATACAGAACCGATTTCTAGTCTAGCCTTTTCAAATAAAGGGATGCTTGTAGCTTCGGGCTCCAGAGATGGTTCTGTGGTTGCTAGTTTCCTAAGAAAAGATGGTAATGGGGATCCTGTTGGTGCTGCATATGCAGGAGATTTAGTAGGAGCAATATCATGGAGACCTGATGATTGCGCACTAGCTGCAGTTAACGCAAAAGGTAAGGTAAATGTATGGCAATTCAAAGTTCGTACTAATCTTTTTTCAAAAGGATTTAAATAGATAAATACAACTTAAGAAATTTACCAATAGTTTGATTTTAAATGCCTTTCCATGCAAATAAACTCGCAGTCATTGTCTATACCCTTTGGATGAATATCGCAATATGAAAGGCATTGAAAATATTCATCTATAGGATTGGAACTATCATTATTATCAACTTTGGCATTTTTCATAATAAAAAATTCCTCAATATACTTAAAAATAAGATAGGCGAATTAAATATCAAAATAAATGAGCAAAATTTACTAAATATCTCAAAAAGATTTAAATTTTAAATTTTTTACTTCAGACTAATTTATAACTACGATTTATCTCTAATAAAAAAAGCAATACATTACTACTTTCGGACATTTTGGAATAAAAAGCAATGCGTATAAAAACGGATTGCCATTAGATAAAATTTTTCTTAATTTTATATTGTTGAGTTCTAGGAGGTCTTTCAAAATGATCGATAGCCTGCCAGAAATTTCGGAATAAATCGAACTAATTTAATTAACTGCTCCAATTATTTTTTATTAATGTCTAAGCTTCCTTCTTCCGCATCGTTTAGGTGCCCTATAAGAAACAAGCTTAATTCTAGAGTTTTTGCCCCAGTTAAAAACAATTAGTTAAATTTGGTGAGCATTAGCTGAATAGAGGTTATTAACAAGGATCAATGATATAGGTGCGTTATTAACTTCAGAAAATAAAAGTAATAGTTAAAAGAGGGCTTTTATAAGCTCTCTTTTTTTTATGTAAAAATTAAGATGACAATATTATTGATTTATAGATAATAATTGAAGAAATCAAATTTTAAAGTGATGGTTAAATATTATTGCCCTTATTGCAACCCGAAGTATCAATTTGAAAAACAAAATCAAAAAGGTTCTCTAATTTGTGGCTTATGCGGAGAGGATCTTGTAAAAAAACCAATTATTAGGTTGAACCAAATAATTGCTTTTATTGCAATTGCATCTTTACTTTTACCTTTAATTTATACTTTTATTTTTATAATTAAAAGTCAAATAAAGCTTCCTAAGAAAAATTACCAAGCAAATATAAACTTTAGGATAACCACAAAAGATCAATTTCAAAAACAGATTGAAAAATTTTTGGAGGATTAGCCTCTACAAAGTGATTTATTTAAACATGAATTATTAATATTAATTTCCTCTTGATCAAAAACATTATTTAAATTTTTTTTGTTAATGATCCTTTTAACATTTGAGTGGCAATGATCTTCACAACCCCCATTAATAAAATTATGCGGATTTATATGGGGAATATATGCTAAATATACTAGAAAGATTAATTTAAATATTTGATATGTATTTGTTCTTATTTTTAATATCATTTTCCCAAAAATTTCTAAGTCAATAATATCAGTTAATTCCAAGGAGTGTTTAAAAGTCCCCAAATATCAAAGAAGAAAAATAGAACTGCAATAACTACAAGATCCCAAGCTCTTTCCCTAAAAGCCCAAGGGGCAATAAAAACTTCACCAAGTCCATGAAGTGCGGCACCAAAAGGTATATGATCTAGGACAAGCAAACTGTGAGAGAGAATAAAAAGTAAACTTGCTAAATATCTAAAAAAAACAAATTGAAAATTTCCAGAAACCATTTTTTTAGATTTTTAAGAAATATACATCAAAGAATAAAATAATCAAATAGATCCATTAATTAGATATCCCTTTTGGTATTAATAAATACTAATAAAGATTTAAATAAAAAAAGATATTAAATGAAAAGTAAATCAAAAATTTTCTTCTGTTTTAGTTTCAACTGATACGTTCTTTAATGTATTTATCTGTTTTTATTTGTTTAATATTAAAAGTAAATTGAATTCAAGTTTAGAAATCCAAAATTTTAAATCAAAGAAATCAGATTTTTTTGAATTGATAAGCTATGAAAAGTTTCGAGATACAAAAAACGTTAGATTTTTTGATATAAGCATAAATAAATCTAATTGCAGAGATTTAGTAATTCATAATGGTCCTGCAATTAGCCCACCTAATGATGAAGAATTAGGTAATTGGGCATTTTATATACACCACAACCAAGAAGATAATCTATTAGCTATTTCAGGAGGAAGAACATTCTTTCTGGTTAATTTTGGTTGGGAGTATCCTTTTTATAAAGTCAGATTAGAGTCCTGTGGATATATATTAAGAATCCCAAGAGGTACTTTCCATAGATCAGTTTCTGATAACAACGGTTCTATAGTTTTAAATCAAGCAATAAGAGACAAAGGAGCTACAATAGAATCTGAATTTAAAGTAATTAATATCAAAGATAATAAGAAGTTACTTGATTGTATAAATAATCTAAAGCCTAAATTTAAAATTTTTAGTGTTAAATAATTTTAAAAACATCGTCCAAATTTATATATAAATAAAAATAATTATTTAATTGTTATAAAATAATTTTATTGCAATATTTTAATATGAAATTTTTTAGTTTTATAAAATATTTTTTATGTTTAACTTTCTCTTTATTAATCTTATCTTCACCAGTTTTTGCTGGAGCAAATGTAGCTGTAAAAGGTGAAGGAGACGAAGTACCAAGTTATGTAAGATCTGATATAACAGGATTTGATTTTCATGGAGAAGATTTACATTTATCATCTATAGCAGGAGCTGTTGCTAGGGATGCTGACTTTAGTGACGTTGATTTACACGGAACTACATTAACTTTGTCTGATCTAAAAGGTTCTAATTTAAATGGAGTAGATCTTACAGATACCCTCTCTGATCGAGTAAATTTCCAAAAAACTGACTTAAGAAATGCTGTTTTAGTTAATATGATTGCATCAGGAAGTAGTTTTGCTGGTGCTCAAATTGAAGGGGCAGATTTTAGTTTTGCAATTCTTGACAGTGAGGATCAAAGAAAACTTTGTGATATTGCCGAAGGAATAAACCCAACCACTGGAGTATCGACAAGAGAAAGTCTTGAGTGTGATTAGTGAATTAGAATCATAAATACTGCCTCTTACCATCAATATATTTAAAAATTCTTTGATCATCATCCATATATATCAGTTCATCATTTAACTTTGATTTTTTAAATTTTGAGAGTCTAGCTCTGTGTATATTAGACTTTCTTTTTATGACTTCTTCATTATCATAATATTCAATTCTTATATTTATATTTGGGTTTGAAGTAGTTTTTTCATCTTCTCTCAAAAATATTTTTTCAATATTTGTTTCCTTACTAAGAAGTTTTGCTTTAAATTTAAAAAGAGTATTTTTCTTTAATTTTTTAGAATTTATATATTTATAAATGATTATGATTATTACTAAAACTAAAAATATTAAAAATATAGTCATTTCTATTTGAGTTTAATTTTTATATCAAAACCCAGGTTACTTTTTGTAGTTAGAATTTCTTTTTTAAAGATACCATAAGAAAAAATTTCAGATAACGTTTTTAGTGATTTTAAAAATATAACAACAATAAATAAAAAGAAAACAATCAAGTTTTCTACAAGATAGTTTTTATCTTTATTTTTCAAACTACTCATAAAATTTAAATTAATTAATTTTCATTTATTTTATATGGACCAAAGCATTCACTAGCGTCTCTTCCCAATAATTTAGCAAGACTTAAAATTTTATCTATATTCCATTTTGATGATAATCCATAAAGGATACCTGCAGCGAAGGAATCTCCACATCCATAAGAATCAATTTTTTGTTTTGCGTTTATAAGAGCCTCATATCTACCTCCTGGATATAATATTCCACCATTTTCACCCTCAGTTTTAATAATTAATTTAGGCTTTATAGATATATCAGACAAAGAAAAAACTTCACCAGGATCAAGATTGCTTCCTATTAATCCATCTAAAAAAACATTTGATTTATTAATAATATCTATTCCTACTCTTGGAGTTGTACAAAGTGAGTCTGCAATTCTGGCTTTTTTAAATATCTCTGAATCTGATGCTGTGATAAAGATTCCATCCATTTTTTCAAATAAATTCCAATCTAACTTGTCTTTATAAGTTGGAGCCAATCTATCTCCAATAACAGTAATAGATCTTTCTCCATTAGAATCAATCAAACTAAACCCTTTTCTAGTTGGTTTATCTCTCCATGCAACATGTAACCTTATTCCATAATTTGAAAGGATTTTAAAACTTTGTTCTCCGTAATAATCATTACCTAAAGAGGTAAAAAAGTGGACTTGATTATTTGTTAATTCAGAAAGAGTTTTTGCTATAACAGATCCTCCCCCCGCAGGATATTCTATTGACTTTTCTGAATGAGAAATAACACCTGGTTTAGGTAATTGATCAACCTTTAGAAAATTCATCCACTCAACATGACCTACTACAGCAAAATTTAAATTGCCCTTCTTAAATTTATAATCTTTAATTGAACTCTTTTTTTTTAATATCATTAGATTCTAAATACTATTATTAAATTAAATATTTTTGACTTATGAATTCATTAAGTATTCTAAAAGATAATAAACAAATAATTTCTTATCTTTATCTTTTTCTATCAATTTTAGGTGCGATACTTCCAATGTTGGCAAATTTTGAATTTGTTATGGAATATGGAAATAGTTTTGATATTAATAACTTTATTGAACTAGCAAATGCTAATCCTGCAGCCCAATCAATTTCTAGAGATTTACTAATTGGAGCAACAGCAGTTTTTATATGGATAGTAAATGAATCTAAAAAGTTAAATATGAAAAACATGTGGATTGTTTACTTTGGAACTTTTCTAATTGCATTTGCATTCTCCGCTCCTTTTTTCTTGTTTTTAAGAGAAAGAAGAATTAATGAATTAGAAAAATTAAAATTAAAATAATTTTTTAAATAAAATCATAAAACTTATCAAACAAAAAAAAGAAATTGATAACCAAATGATTGAAGCATAACCATAAACATCTAATACTCTTCCAGAAATAAAAGGTCCAAAGAAATATCCCATAGCAAAACATTGAGATAATAAAGCAAGAGCGTAACCTTTTTTATTTGAAGGAGCAATCCTGAATACAACGTCTGTTGATGTAGGAAGAAAGGAAGAAGTACCTAAACTAATTATGATTAATGAAAAAAAGATTAAATAAATAGCTGAAAAATCTAAATAGCTAGATATGAATAACAATAATGAAGCAATAGAAAAGCTTAATAGACTAAATTTCAATCCAAATAACCTTCCTTTTTTTGATATCCATGAACCAACTGGCCATTGTAAAAAGAGCAATAAAATCAACTGAAATGAAATTACAAAACTTATAAATTCATCGCTTAATGCCTTTCTATAAAACCCTCCTTTTACAAGGTCAAGAGGTAATGTAACTTGAATTAAAGCAATAGAAGTAGTTAATAAAACAATAGATATAATTATCAGAATGGAATTTTTATTCCAATTATTTTGATTTAATGTAATTGGATCTTTAGAACTTTTTTGAAAATTTACTAAAGTTTTTTGAATAGAAGATTTGTTTTGTAAAATCAAAAATATTATTACAAACATACAAAAAATATCATTCACAAAAATTGATTTAGAGTAGAAAAAATTAGTTAGAAAACCTCCAAAGAAGACACCCATAAATATTCCGAAAGCCTCTGCGCTTCTTACAAGAGAATAAGCTTTTCTAGTATCCATTGGATAACAAAAATAAGGCACTCCAAACTCAGCCGATGGCCAATATATTCCAGCTGCTGCGCCAATAAACGATTGTCCAATTATGTAAAAAAAAGGATCCTTAGAAAAAATCAGAAAAAATCCTGCAACAATAGTTATTATTGAAGAGGCAATTAATGGGTACTGTATTTTCCCTGTTTTATTTAAATAATTACCTGTAAATAATCTTGTTATCGTACCTATAATTGCTGAGATAGTAAAACCTAGACCAATTTCAGTTGCCGAGAGACCAATATCATTAAAAATAAGTGATGTTAAATAAATGACACCTCCGGCCCCAAATGAAGCAAAAAATCTTATTTTAGTAATTAACCTTAAATGAAATGGAAATTCTATCCACCAATATTTGGCAATTTGAAACCTATTTGGATTAATCACAATTGAAATTCATTTTTATATTTGTTTTAAGTATTTGTAGTTTATTTCTAGGTAATAGTTCTGCCAAAGCTGCCGAACAGATTAATATTATATTTGAGGAAATGAAAATTCCTATTAATATAGAGAAACTATCAAAACTAGAACAATACGAGGATGATTCTAAAGAAGTAATAGGTTGGTTTAAGAAAAATGGATTTTCAAGAGTTTTTGAATTAACAAAATTTTTAAAATTCCCAATTTTCAAACAAGAAGGATTAAACAGAGAATTATTACGTAGTTGGGTAGGCAGAAAAATTCTTTCAGAATTAAGTAAAACTATAATAGTTCCTAATGATAAAGATGGGATTGAAGTTTTCAATACTATTGAAAATTTATTGGATGATAAAAGTGAAATTTCTACCTTAGATATCATACAAGCTTTACCTTCAGAAGAAATATTATTAGATATCGAAAATCTAATATTGATAATTTCCTCTTGGAAAAAGGAATTAATTATGCAACAAAATCTCATTCTTAAATTAAATGAACTAAAAATATCAACTAAGGAATCTTTAAAAAAGGTAAAGGAAAATGTTAATTCAAATCTTATATCAATACAAAAGAAAATCTATGCACCTCACCGAGTTGAACCTGTAGAAATTGAATATTGGAAAAGTAATAAAGAATCATCTGATAAAGAACTAATTATTTTCATGCCAGGGCTAGGAGGTGATATTAATAATTTCAAATGGATCGGGAAAGAATTAAGTCAAAAGGGATGGCCAGTTATTCTTGTTCATCATAAAGGAAGTAATTCAAAAACTATTTCACAAGTTCTTGAAGGTAAAGAAGTAATTCCAGGAAGTACAGACTTTTTCATTAACAGGATAAAGGATCTAGATGCCGTCTTAAAAGAACACAGGAATGGAAGTTTTGGGTTAGATAATGACTCTTATATATTAATGGGACATTCACTTGGTGCTTTAATATCACTTTTATATGAGGGAGAAAAACCATTAGATGGACTTGAAAATAGATGTGATAATGCACTAACAGATTTTGGTTTAACAAATTTATCAAAATTTATACAATGTGAATTAAGTGAAATTACACTTCCTAAAAAAATATATCCAAAGAAGGCAAATGCGATAATAGGTTTCAATGCATTTGGAAGCCTAATTTGGCCAAAAGAAAAAAGTTCAGGAATCGAAATTCCTATACTTCTTATAGGGGGTACCTATGATCTAATTACACCATTGATAGGAGAACAATTTAAAGTATTTTTATCTGCGAATAATTCACTTAGTAGGTTTCTAATTATTGAAGGTGCAAGTCATTTTTCTCCCATTAGAATAGAAAATAATTTAGAAGGAAATAATGACATATTCAAAATCAGGGGGGAATTTATTGGGGCAGATCCAAAGTCAGTACAAGATTTATCATTAAGAACTTTGACAGCATTTATAAATAACCTTAAAAATGAAGAAAGCCTCAAAATATTTTCAAATAAGACAGACATTAATCTTGATTTTCATCTTTTAGATAGAAAGACTATAAATGAAATTTCTAAAAATTAGTATTCAATTCTGGGATCTAATAATGCAATCAAAATATCAACAAGAAGATTTAGAGAAACTATCAATAATGAAGTGATAATTACTATCCCTTGAACTAAGGTGTAATCTCTTTGAGAAATTGCTTCATGCAACCTTAACGCGATACCAGGCCATGAAAAAGTAACTTCAAACAAAAGAGCACCACCTGCTAATGAAGCAATTGTTAAACCAGAAATAGTAACTATTGGCAAAAGTGCATTAGGTAATGCATGATTTAGAATGATTCTTCTTCTCGAAACACCTCTAGTAATAGCAGCATTTACATAATCGCTTTTTAAAGAATTATCTAAATTTATTCTTAAAGATCTACTAAAAATCCCACTTAAAAGAAACCCTAGAGTTAAAGAAGGTAGTGCAAGATGATAAAGGCTTTCTCTCAAACCAATAAAATTATTAGAAAGAAAACTATCTAATACTAAAAATCCAGTTATATGGTTTTGATGTTGAAAAACAGGAAATCTTCCACCAATAGGAAAAATATTAAAATATACAGAGAATATTAACTGAGCCAACATCGCACCCCAAAAAGGGGGGATAGCATAAGAAGCGATACCAATTATTCTAATAATATAATCTCCTTTTTTCCCTTTGTACCTTAACCCAATAAACCCTAGTGTGAAGCCTATTAATATTGCACTTAATATTGAAAAAAATCCAAGTTCGAGGGTTGCTGGTAATGACTTGAGAATAATATTCAAAACTGGCTCTTCAGTACTTAAAGAAAGCCCTAAATTCAAGTGTAAAATATTATTAATATAATTTAGGTATTGAGAAAGAAGAGATTCATTCAATCCCAATCTGTTTCTAAGAATTTCTCTTGATACTGCATCAGCCCCAGAACCAAGAATCGCATCAACAGGATCTCCAGGAGCAATTCTTAATAAAATAAAAACTAATGTAGATATTACCCACAACATTAATGGTATTAAAGAAAGCTTTAAAAACGAATAATTAAGAATTTTATTTAGATCTCTACTCATTAATTAATTTAAGATCGCTCAATGAAATAATTCCTGCTCCATTGAAAGTGGGTTTTGAAATCTTTGTTTGAGACCATGCTTTTTGAGAGGATATCCATATAGGAACATATGGAATTGAATTAGCAGCTATTTTTTCGATTTCAAGAAGTTTATTTAATCTTTTATCACCATTTACCTTTTCACTCTCTAGAAATAATTTTTCTACTTTATTGGATCCCCAAAAACTCCCACTAGAAACCGCTTCACCTTTCTTGCAGACACCTTTATCAATTTCACTACAACTTAAAAGTGGAGTTAAGTATGCCTCTGGATCAGAATAAGCTCCTGTCCAGTCTAGAATTACAGCTGTATAAATTCCTAAGCTTAGATTTTTATAAATTGTTGTGGATTCTACCGCATTGAGCTTTATTTCAATGCAATCATTCAAAACAGCTT
Organism: Prochlorococcus sp. AG-409-A22; assembly: GCA_003216135.1. GTDB lineage: Bacteria > Cyanobacteriota > Cyanobacteriia > PCC-6307 > Cyanobiaceae > Prochlorococcus_A. The sequence goes on from QCJI01000013.1 coordinate 15,033, forward strand.
TTATTTCTTCTTGCCATGTTAAAGCAATAAATTTGTCAGCTGGAACATTAGACCTATAAGTAAGAGGGATATTTAATAAATTTCCATTGCAATAGCCTTCTTTTTGAAGTAACTTTTTTGCTTCTGAGGGATCATATTTTGGCCACAAATCTTGATTACCATTCTTAAATATAGGTGGGACTATAGACCTTGATGGAATTCTTAATCCATAGCTTACTTTTTTACTAATAAATTTCCTATTAAGACTTTTTGCTAAAGCCAACCTGACATTGAGATTATTTAATGGATGAATATTTGTTCTAAAACTTATAAAACTTATTTCTGTGGCGGGACTATTACCTTCTCTAAGTTTGTTATTTTTACTGAGCAACCGTAAACTATCTATTTGTATATCATCAATTGAATTTGATAAAAGAACATCAATTTGTTTACTTTTTAAAGCTCCAAAAAGAGAGGAAGAATTAGCATAGCCTACAAAATTGATACCTTTATTATTTGGGGATTTACCCCAATATTTTAAATTTGGATCAATTACTTGAATTTCATTAGAAAATCTTTTCAAGATATATTTTCCAGTACCAACAAATTGTTCATTTAAAAATTTATCGGAATAATTCTTATAAAAAGTTGGAGAGATAGGTGTTAAATTTACGGAAGTAAGTAATCCATTTAAAGAACTTGATGGTTTTTTTAGATTAATTATTATTTTATAATCGCTTGGAGCTTCTATTGATTTAATTTTATCCCCCAAAATATAATTCATTCTTCCAATTCTTTTGAATCTTTCAAACGTAAACTTAAATGCATCAGCATTAAATAAAGTCCCATCGTGAAAAAATACATTTTTTCTCAAATTAATAATTATTTGCAATCCATTCTTAGAAATGATGGGCATTCCTAACGCCAATTTAGGAATTAATTCACCATTTGCATTTAATTCATATAATGTATCTCCAAGTGAATTTAATAATTGAATTGTCTTAAGAGTAGTAGCTCTTGCAGGATCTATAGATTCTATTTTCCCAGAACTTGCAACTATAATTTTTTGAGATATTTTTTTTGATGCACAGGAATAATTGGATAAGGAAATTAAAGAAATTAATATTGATAATAGAAATTTATTTTGCATAATCTTTTAACTTAAATTATTGACTTATTTTCTGAATTGTTCTGAGCAATAGGTTTGTAAGGTTATTTGACTTATTTCCAAAGCGAATGTTTTTTTAGCAATAGAGGGGAAAGGCCACTCTCTTATCCAACAAATTTTTTTTTGTATGTTAATACCTATTACTTGAAAAGTCTTTTTACTATTTTTAATTTTTACGCATGAACCTTTATATAGGTTCTCAGGAATAATTCGAGAATTAATTTCTTTTTTATTTTCTATTAATTTTGAATAATTCATTATAGCTGTAGAAGTTAAACACATACTCTCTTCGGTTTAACAAGCTATCAAGGAATTTGCAAATTATTTTTTTAAATACAACTTAATTGACTAGCGATAAGTTTAACTTCATTTAGAGCATTTATTTCCTCCTTTGATTTCTCGAAATTCCCATTACTAACTTCATGCGTTATGACAACTATTTCTGCTCCATCTTCGCTTGCATCAAGTTGAACAATTGATTCAATTGAAACATCATAATTACCAAAGATATCACCAATCTTACCTATTACCCCAGGGCTATCAATACATATAATTCTAAGATAATTTTTCTTTGTTATTTGTGAAGAATCTATTATGTGGCAATTTCTCCAGAAATCAAATGCTAATAATGGATCTAATGTATTATTATTTTTTATCGAAGTTGCATGTAGATTTAATATATCAGAGACCACTGAAGCGGCCGTTGGTCCACTTCCAGCCCCAGGGCCATATAACATTATTTCTCCAAGAGGAGCGGCATCTATCAATAAGGCATTATTTACACCTTCAACAGTTGCTAAGGGGTGAGATTTAGGAATTAAAGAAGGGGCCACCCAAATATTTAAAGGAAGGGAATCATCACTATTAATAGGATATCTTTCTGCAAGTGCTAAGAGTTTAATTTCAAATCCCAATTTATTTGCATACTCAATATCTTTAAGATTAATTTTACTAATACCTTCTGTAATTATTGAATCTCTTTCGATTTTCCCTCCAAATGCTAGTTCACTAAGAATTAAGATTTTATCTGCAGCATCATGTCCTTCAACATCAGCAGTTGGATCAAATTCGGCGTAACCTAGCTTTTGAGCTAATTTTAAAGTTTCCATATAATCAGCTTTTTCATTTGTCATTTTTGAAAGAATAAAATTTGTCGTTCCATTTATTATCCCTACCATTTTTTTTATATGGTTACTTTTAAGAGATCTTTTTAAAGGTTCTATTATTGGAATCCCTCCGCATACAGCTGCTTCCGACAAAACATAAACTCCTTTCTGGGCTGCAGCCTCGTATATTTCACTTCCATATCTAGCAATAACTGCTTTATTAGCGGTAACAACAGATTTACCAGCTCTTAAAGATTTCATGATGATATCTTTCGCTATATCAATACCTCCCATTACTTCAACGATTACATCAATTGAGGGATCATCAATTAATTCAATTGGATTATCTACTAACAAATTATTGTCTATGGCGATCTCCCTTTTTTTATTAACATCTTTAACTGCTATTTTCACAATTTCTATTTCATTTAATATTGGATGCGAGTCAAATTCTGATCTTAATATTTTATAAATCCCTGTGCCTACAGTTCCAAAACCTACAATACCAATTTTGCATTTTCCCATTTTTATTTCTTGTTTATAATAGATTTAATTTTATATTATTAGACAGACAAAAATTCATTTGCCTGTGACTGCATTTTTAATAGTATATTTAAAAATCCATTTGATCTTGAAGGGGTTAAGCTTGCCTTTAAACCCGTTTCTTCTAAAAATTTCTTGTTTATCTTAACAACTTCTTTAGGTGTCAATTCATTCAATCCATTTATAAGAAATGCTAGCAAACCTTTTGTTATTAAGGCATCTGAATATCCTTGCCAATATAGTTTACCTGCATGGATACTAGCTTTTACAAAAACTTCGGAAACGCATCCATTAACTTTATTTTCAGGAATAAGAATATTACTATCTGGTTCTTCCAATTTTTTACCTAACCATAAAATATATTCGTATTTTCTTTTAGGATCTTCTGAATTTTTCAACTTATCAACTAACTTGTTTAACTTAATATAGGTTTTTTCATTATCCATTCTTCAAAAACTTTATAGTTAATTGTAGGTAACTTATTATACATATATTTCATTCTCAGTAATAAAACCTGATAAAGGAATATCCCAATCAGCTCTAGTTAATGATTTTTTACTTACACAATTAGAAGTCAACAAACCAATACATGGAATATTCTGCCAATTTTCATCTTCTCTTAATTTATCAAAATATCCACCACCATAACCTAATCTAACTAGTTTATGATCAACAGAAAGACATGGTAAAAATATCATACTAATCTCTTTATATGTCAATAGCTTTGAGTTCTCAGGGCCTAGAATACCTTCAAAATCTTTAGTAAGTGGTTTATCATCCCAAGAATAAAATGAAAGTTTTTTATTTTTTTCACATCTTGGCAAAGCTACAGGAAATTTATCTTTAAGACTTCTAATATCTACTTCATTTTTTAAAGGCCAATATATCCCTATGTGATTAATATACTGATTTTTATTTAAAAAAAATTCTATATACTTATTCACATTATTCATTACATTATTCCTATCATTTAAGGAGCTTTCATCTCTTTGTTTTCTAAAAATATTTCTCTCCAAATTCTTTTTTACCGAGATAATCATAATTATTAATTAGTTAAAGCCTTCTTCATTTAATTTTGTCAGGGCTATTGCTAATGCATCTGCAGAATCATCAGGTTTTGGAGGTTTATTGAGTTTTAAATTATACATTACTGACTCGAGAACTTCTTGCTTAGATGCTTTACCTGTTCCAGCAACAGTTAGCTTTATCTGAGCTGGTGAATATTCACTAACTTTAATATGTTTTGAAGCTAATACCATCATAATTACACCTCTAGCCTGCACGACACTAATTGTTCTACTAGATTTATAAAAGAAAAATTTCTCTACTGCAGCAATATTAGGATTCCAATGATCTATTAATTCATTAAGATCCTTAAATATCTCAAATAGTCTAAATTCCTCTTTTTTATCTTTACTAGTCTCAATCACACCACAATCTAATATGATCTTTTTTTCTTTTTTTATGTCGATAATTCCATATCCAACTCTCGCTAATCCAGGGTCAATCCCAATTATCCTCACGATATTTAAACATTAGTTGATAATTGGAACTTTGAAAGATTATCTTTTTCATCCAATTCAAAGACTTTACAAAATGCTTGAATAACTTTTTCACCTGAGTCAACTTGCTCTAGAGGATCTTTTCTTAATCTATGTCTCAAGGAACAAGTAATTACCCTGGCAATATCTTCTTCTTGAACTTCTGTTCTACCCTCATAGGCAGCGATTGCCCTTGCTGATCTATTAGTAACAATATCTCCACGTAAACCATCAACATCTAGCTCTCCACAGATTGCAGAAATATTTAGTCTAAGATCTTCATCCATTTGAACTGAATTTAATATTTCCTGAGCTTTAATTACTTTTTGCTGAAGTTCATCTTGTTGTTTCTCTACACTTATTGAAAAAGCGTCGGGATTATCATCAAAAGAGGTTCTCTGATCAACAACCTTAACTCTTAATTCTGCATCTCTCACTGTCTTGACCTCAACACTCATTCCAAATCTGTCTAGTAATTGCGGTCTTAATTCCCCTTCCTCTGGATTGCCAGAACCAATCAAAACAAATCTTGCAGGATGTCTAACTGAGACCCCTTCTCTTTCAACTGTATTCCAGCCTGAGGCTGCTGAATCTAAGAGGACATCAACCAAATGATCATCAAGTAAATTCACTTCATCTACATATAATAATCCTCTATTAGCTTTTGCTAACAACCCTGGTTCAAAGGCTTTAACCCCCTCGCTTAAAGCTTTTTCTATATCAATAGTTCCGCATAGTCTGTCTTCAGTTGCTCCCAAAGGTAAATCGACCATTGGTACCTGTTTTTGATCACTTTCTAGACTTTCTCCCTGAACAACTTTTTCTAAGACTTCTCTACTTTGCAAATCAGGATCAACCAAGGAGCTATTATAAGGATCGTCTTTAACAACATCTATTGCTGGCAACAAATCAGCTAAAGCTCTAATAGTGGTTGACTTCCCAGTACCTCTATCTCCCATTATCATTACACCTCCAATTCTTGGATCAATAACATTTAATAAGAGAGCTAATTTCATTTCTTCCTGACCAATTACCGCCGTAAAAGGAAAAACTCTTCTTTTCTTTGTTGTAGTCACAGGTTTAGTTTCCTTTAATTATCAAATGATCAATCGATGCTACTTCAGAAAATGTTTTTAGTAAATATAAATATCAAATTTAAACTTCAAAAATAAAGTTTTATTTAATTTTTACTTTTTTAATTTACTATTTGAATTATTTAAGAACCAATTGATTTGATGCACAATTCCTCTCAAGATATTCATTTCATGAATTGATGTGTTTGCTCTTAAGATGTATTTTTTAAACTTACTTATTTTAGCCCTAGATGTATGTTTCAAAAGATATCCAACCCTAAGAAGCATTTCCTCTATCTCTAAAAAAGATTCATTTATCTGCTTTGATGAGGCAAGATCAAAAACTTTTAAGTCCTTATGTAAATCTTTCTTAGAAGTTTTATTTAATTCATAAAGTATTATTGAAACTGCGTGAGATAAATTTAATGAAGGATAATTCTCCGAAGAGGGGATATTTATAATCCTATGAGCCATAAGCAATTCTTCATTAGTTAAACCTCTATCTTCTCTTCCAAATAAAATTGCTAAATTTTTTATTTGTTTTAAAGATAATATCCATTTAAATATATCTTCTGGAGATTCAAAGAATGAATCTTTGCTTTTATCTACTCTCCCACACGAAGCAAGGACTAAATCACAATCAAATATAGCCTGTTCAAGATTATTAAATATTTCGCATTTATCAATATATCTTTGACCTTTAAGAGCCATTTTTTTTGCTTCTAAAGAGTATATGTCACATTGAGGGGAAATAATTCTTAATTCATCAACCTCGAAATTGGCGCATAATCTTGCAATACTTCCCACATTTAAAGGACCATTAGGTTCCACTAATACGACTTTTAAATTTGAAGAATTTTTGTCCAAATTAATCCAAGCTATGTAAATACTTTAGTAAATTAGCCATATTTTGAGGATCAATTTCAAAACTTGGCATAGGTGGTGTAAGCCCTCCAGTTACTTGTTTTATGATCTCCTTATCATTAAGACTTTGAGTTATTGAGTGTAAATCTGGACCTACTAATCCTCTCGCTGAAATTCCATGACATCCAACACAATTTGTTTTGAAAAGAACATTTCCATCTTTAACAGATCCTTCAAGTTCAAGAGTTTTAAGAATATATTGATTTGACTCATGATTATTTAGGTAAATCAGCACAAAAATCATAAAAGCAACAAGTAAAACAATTAAACCCTTTTTAAAGATTTCTAATTTTCTTTTCTTTTCTGCTGCAGATGATGAAGATGTTGTCACAAAAAATAGTCCCTGTGTAACAATTGTGAATAGGAAATTAAAAAAATGCCAGAAAATGATTGAGCCTCTTTTATGTGGAATAGTATTGGGACTAGTCCCTATTACTCTCCTAGGATTATTTGTAAGTGCTTGGAATCAATATAGAAGAGGTTCAGGAATCTTAGACATAGATTAAAAAAGTTAACCTTGACTGCCCATAATCTCTAACATCTATAGTTTCCCATAAGCTACTTTTTTTAATAACCAATTCAGGTGAATGTTCACAAATAACTACTGAATTTTTTTTTATAAAATTACAATTAAAGATTTGATCTAAAACTAATTCATGATAATTTGCACCGTATGGTGGATCTAGATAAATAAAATCAAATTTTAACTTATTTAAATCATTATTTTTAGATAATGAGTTTCTCTCATGATTTGGTTTAGTCCAAATTAAAACGTCATTACAAATGACATCAATATCTTTTTTTCTGCTTTCGATATTGTGAAGTGAGAGAAGATTATTTAAACATATTTGTGAGTTTTTTTTATTTTTTTCAATTGCAACAATTTTTTTTGCTCCGTGATTATATGCCTCACAAGATATAGCTCCAGTCCCACTGAACAAATCTAACCAGTTACTATTCTCTACTCTGTTTCTCAATATATTAAAAATAGCCTCCCTGACACGTAAAGTAGTAGGCCTAGTATAAATATTTTTTGGACTTTCAAGCCTTTTACCGCCTATTAACCTTAATTTTGTTTTCATATCTCTTCAAATTATTGAATATTTTCAAGCCACCTTCGTAAAAATTTCTCTCCAGTTTTACCAGATTTTTCTGGATGAAATTGACAAGCTAATAAATTATCATTTTCAATTATTGCTGTTAATTTTTTATAACCATAATCAACATTTGCTGCAATTATATTTGAGTCTTTAGGAACTGCATGATAGGAATGAACAAAATATACCCAATTATTTAATTCACCTTCTTTTATCAAAGTATTGTTTTTTGTTTGATTGAGTTTGCACCAGCCAACATGGGGTAATCTTTGGTCAAATATTTTAGGTATTTTCTTTATTTCGCCTTTAATTATACCTAGACCACTAAGAGAACCTTCATCACTTGATTCAAAAAGTAATTGTAGGCCTAAACAAATTCCTAAAAATGATTTCCCGCTACTTATCCAATTCTTAATGTGAATTATTAAATCTGTATCTCTAAGATTAATCATTGCTGGGTCGAATGAACCAACTCCGGGAAGTATTAATGCCTTGCAATCCTTTGATTGATCAATATTCTTAATTAATAAAATTTCTTCTCCAAGACTTTCTAGAGATTTTGTTACGGAATGAATATTTCCCATTCCGTAATCTATAAGTCCTATTTTATGCAAAGTTTTATTTTCACAGATGCTTAGATAAAGTGCTTGAAAGGGTAGCTTTTGGAACAGCACCTACAACAGTATCTACTTTTTGACCACCTTTAAAAATCATTAAAGTTGGGATACTTCTTATTCCATATTGACTAGCAACATTTGGATTCTCATCAGTATTTAATTTAAAAACTTTAATTTTCCCTTCAAAGTCTTTAGAAATTTCTTCTACTACTGGTGCTACCATCCTGCAAGGGCCACACCATGGTGCCCAAAAATCAACTAATACTGGGAGATTACTTTTCAGTACTTCTTTTTCGAAAGATGAATCTGTTACCGCTTGAGCTGAAGACATAATTTAAGTATTCCTTTAAAGAAATTTAGCAGGCTATTCTTTTAAGTGATGATTTCATTACAGATAAACTAATATAAGTAACAAATATCAAAAAAAAGCCCGAATAACGGGCGATTTGTGTGTGAGGAGTATGGGGGTTAACCCATTTTTCTATAATAACTCCTAAAAAGTATTTTGTTGAAAATAAATATTCAAGTTTTTATAAATAATTCTATGTTTTAAAAACTATTTACCCATCCCAAGCTGCTGAGCTTTTTGATATACCTTACCTTCTGTTAAAAGTGATGGAGCAATAACTATTTCTACATTTTGCATTTCCTTGATGTTTTTAACCCCAAGTGTGCTCATGGATGTCTTGATAGCACCAAGTAAATTATGTGTCCCATCATCAAGCAATGCTGGACCTTTAATAATCCTTTCTAAAGATCCTGTAGAGCCTACTTCAATTCTCGTACCACGAGGCAAAATTGGGCTTGGTGTAGCCATACCCCAGTGATAGCCATTCCCTGGAGCACTTGATGACTTAGCTATTGGAGAACCAATCATTACTGCATCTGCTCCACACGCTAAACATTTACAAATATCACCACCAGTAACAATTCCACCATCACCAATAATTGGAATATAATTACCACTTTCTTTAAAGTAATCATCTCTTGCCGCTCTACAATCAGCAATTGCTGTTGCTTGAGGTATCCCGATTCCTAATACTCCTCTAGACGTACATGCAGCTCCTGGACCGATACCAACCATTAACCCAGAGACACCCGCCTTCATGAGCAGCTGCGCCACTTCATAAGTTACACAATTTCCTGCTATTACTGGAACTGTCAAAGCTTGACATAGATTCCTAATGCTTAAGGATTCCTTGCCTTCCATACCAAGGTGCTCGGTGGAAACTACAGTCCCTTGCAAAAAAAATAAATCAATATCCGAATGAACTAGTGTTTCTTTAAATTTTATAGCAGCCTGAGGAGTTCCACTTAAAGCAGCTATTCCACCCATTTCCTTGATTTCATTTATTCTTTTGAATATAAGCTCCTTCTTTACAGGTTCACTATAGATTTTCTGCATTAATGGAACAAATTCGTTTTTTCCAACAGATGAAATTTGAGACAATATTTCTTCGGGGTATTCATATCTAGTTTGTATACCCTCCATATTAAGTACTCCAAGAGAACCTAATTTACTAAGTTCTATTGCTGTTTTTACATCAACGACGCTATCCATTGCGCTAGCAATAATGGGTACTTCTCTTTTAAGATTTCCTATTCTCCAAGAAGGGTCTGTCAAATCATAATCAAGGGTTCTATTCCCTGGTACTAAAGCTATTTCATCAATACCATAAGCCCTTCTGACTTTTCTGTTTAAACCAAGTTCAATATTCACGGGTTTTTTAATTATTGATTTGAGACCAGTTATTAATTCTCCTAAATTATGAGGTGGAATATTAGTCGCCATTCCTACAGCTATACCAGAAGAACCATTTAAAAGTAGTTGAGGGATCCTTGCAGGTAAAACAGTTGGCTCTTGTTGAGATCCATCAAAATTATCAGAGAAATCTACAGTCTCCGATTCAATATCCTCAAGTAAACTTTCATCTGTAAGGGATTGCAGGCGTGATTCTGTATACCTCATCGCAGCAGGCGGATCATTATCTACTGAACCAAAGTTTCCATGGCCATCTATAAGAGGCATGCGCATAGAAAAATCTTGTGCCATCCTTACCAAGGCATCATAAACAGCAGTGTCTCCGTGAGGATGGTATTTGCCAAGAACTTCTCCAACTACTCTCGCACATTTTCTATAAGGCCTCCCACTAGTTAAACCGAGCTCATACATTGCGTAAAGAATTCTTCTGTGTACTGGCTTTAATCCATCCCTAGCATCTGGAAGAGCGCGGCCAACAATAACGCTCATAGCATACTCAATGTATGAACGAGACATTTCTTTTCTTAAATCAGTCTGAATGATTCGATCGTTGTTTTCGCTCAATCCAGAATCCCCAGAATCAACAATATCAGACATACAAAAAGGCTTTATTTAATAATAATCGCTGATTGTCATAATGAATAAAAAAAAACTTTTAATTAATTTTCAAATA
>QCJI01000014.1 GCA_003216135.1 Prochlorococcus sp. AG-409-A22
GCTATTCTTCAGAAAAAGGCAGAACAAGAAAGAATGAGTCTTCCAAGAGATTTAATTCAATTTATAGCAGGGAGATTTACTTCAAATATTAGAGAATTAGAAGGAGCATTTACTAGAGCTGTTGCATTTGCTTCAATTACTGGATTGCCATTAACAGTTCAGTCAATTGCTCCAATGCTTGACCCTAATAGTGTTGGTGTTGTTGTTACTCCAAATCAAGTTATAAATAAAGTATCTGAATTCTTTAAAGTTTCAACTGATGAATTGATTAGTTCAAGTAGAAGGAAGCAAGTAAGTCAAGCTAGACAAATAGGAATGTATCTTATGAGACAAGGAACTGATCTTAGTCTTCCAAGGATTGGAGAAGAATTTGGAGGTAAGGATCATACAACTGTAATGTATGCTATTGAACAAGTCGAAAAAAAATTGTCAACTGATCCTAATATTGCTAGTCAAGTTCAAAAAATTAGAGATTTACTTCAAATAGATTCAAGAAAAAATTCTAAATAATTTTACTGAAAGTTCCTTGGATCCTGATCGAACCTATGACTAACAGGTATTTTTTCGATATCTTTATTATCACTAAGTGACTCGATTTTATTTAACGATTGTCTTAATATCCTCGCAGAAATAACTGGCATGTCTCTAGGTACTGAAATTCTGTTCTTCAAATATTTTATAGATTCTCCTGCATCATATTGAGGCTTGTATACTTCACCTGTGACCATATGTGTAAGAGTAGATCTCAATGATTCTTCAAATAAGCCTTTATTGTATGGGTTTACTTTGATAATATTTTCTTTATGTTTTAAAACCCTTTTAAGAGCAAATTTAGCGTAGTAATTTAAGTCAAATTCTTTATTAAATTCTAAATTACCAAGACCTTCTCCATTATCTATTGAAATAGAGAAGGAAACTTGTTGATCATTAGTTTCTTTAAAACAACCACCCATTTGGGGAGGTAAATCATGAGAGTGTGTATGAAAATCTCCTTGGGTACCTCTATATGAACTTGTATTTTCAAAGAGTGTTAGCCATTTATTAATATAGGTATAATTTCTTCTTAAGTTAAATCCTTTGTAATAGGCTGATGATGCATTCATTCTTTCCATATAGGGAATAAAAATTATATCTCCAGTTCCAGGCTCTATGTTTCCTGAATCAGAAACTGATGGATCAATAAAACCTGTTTTTGAAGTGCTTAAGATTTTGTCTAATTTGGAAATAGATTCTTTAAATCTTTTTTCCCTAAAAGAGCTATCAATAAAATTAAAGCTTTCTCTGCAAAGCCAATTACACCATGATCTGAAAATTTCTCTTTCTAATTTTCGAGTTTCTCTAAGGTGACTTGATGTTATAAAAGAACCAAGTGCTCCAAATTCATTTTCTAAAAAAGCTATGATTTCATCGCTTTCGGTAATAATCTGCCCTTTAAATTCTATTGCAGGTAATTTACCTGATCTGACTTTATCAAGAAACCAACTTTCTTTTTTTCCATAGCAAAACATATTTATTTTTTTTACTCTGTAAGGAATTCTCTTGAATTCAAGCCATAACCAGATTTTCTGACAATAAGGACACCATGAATGCCTATCCCTATAGAGAGTAACTAATACATCATTTTCGTTATGACCAAATAATCTTAAATTTGCATAGGAATTATTAATACCATTGATTCTATCGATATCTTCAATTTCAAATTTATTGAAATCTTCCCATGTCAAAATCTTATTCATGCTTTGAATTTACTCAATAAACTTACGTTATAATAAATGATTAAAAAAAGTCTTGGAATTTCAATTTGATTTAATTGTTGTTGGCGCTGGATCTGGGGGACTAGCGGCGGCAAAACGAGCTGCTAGTTATGGAGCAAAAGTTGCAATTATAGAAGTTAATCAAGTAGGTGGAACTTGTGTCATAAGAGGATGCGTTCCTAAAAAATTGATGGTTTATGCAGCTAAAAGTAAAAAAAATATGACTTCTTCTGAAGGATATGGATTAAAAAGTGAAGGTATTAGTTTTGATTCAAATATTCTTTTGAAGAATGTGAGAGAAGAGGTTTCCAGGTTAAGCAATTTACATAAAAATTCTTTAGATAAATTAAAAGTTAGCTTTTTTGAGGGGTTAGGAAGATTCATATCTCAAAATGAATTAGAAATAATATGTCCAAAAACAAAGAAAATTCTAAATAAAATAAGTTCAAAAAAAATTCTTATTTCAGTTGGAGGTAAACCAAAGCAATTAAATATTCCTGGAATAGATTTAGCATGGACAAGCGATGATATTTTTGAATTAGATAGTTTTCCTGAATCAATATTAATAGTTGGAGGCGGTTATATCGCTTGTGAATTTGCTTCTATTTTCAGAAATTTAGGGACTGAAGTAACCCAATTAATTAGAGGTCAACGTTTACTTAATGGTTTTGATGAAGATCTTTCTTCATGCTTAGAAGAATCACCTACTTTTGCAGGGATAAATTTAATCTCCAATAAGCAATTAAATTCCATAGAGAGAGTTAATGGCGAACTTGAGTCTACTTTGGATTCTGGGGATAAAATATTAACTAAAAATATTCTTATTGCCACAGGTCGAGAACCAAATCTTTCACCTTTAAATTTAGATTTTCTAAATTTAAAGATGGATGGCCCATGTTTAGATGTTGATGAACTTAATCAAACAAGCAACGCTAATATTTTTGCAGTTGGCGATATCATAAATAAACCAAACTTAACTCCAGTGGCAATAGAACAAGGTAGAGTTTTTTCGGATAATTTTTTTAATGACCAAAAAAGAAAAGTAAATTATGAATATATCCCTAAGGCCGTTTTCACTATTCCTGAAATTTCAACAGTTGGCTTAAGTGAGAAAAGAGCGAAAGAGATTTACTCTGAGAATAATATAAAAATTTTCAAATGTAGATTTACGCCTATGTCTAATACTTTTAAAGAGAATAAATCAAAATGTATGTTAAAGATTGTAGTTAATAAACTAACTGACAAAGTACTTGGATGCCATATGTTTGGGGAAACGTCATCTGAGATTATTCAAATGGTATCAATTTCATTAAACGCAGGTATAACAAAAAAAGACTTTGATATTACAATGGCTTTGCATCCAACTATCTCAGAAGAATTCGTGACTATGTATGGCTAAAATTATGATTTAGAAATTTTTAATTTTTCTTGAGCAAAGAGAATCATTGTAAGTAATGAAAAGTAAATAAACAAACCTATCCTTAATTGAGAAAGATAATTAAATTCATTCAAAAAAAGTATCTTATCGATAATGTAAAAAATATAAAGATTTAGTAAAATAAATCCCTCAATTCTGGTTATTTTCCCTTTGCTCCAGAAAATTGGCAAGCATGCAAAGGTAGTTAAAACCATAAAAGGCAGGTCAGTTTTTATTAGGCTTTGTTCAATTACTAAGCCTTTAAATCCTGAAAAAATACTACAACTTCCAAGGATGAGAAGTTGATTGAGCAAATTGCTACCTATTATATTCCCGATCGCAAGATCTGTTTTACCTTTAAATGCTGCAATTACAGAAGTTACTAATTCCGGCAAAGATGTTCCAGTGGCTAAAATGGTTAAACCAATAACAACTTCATTTACCCCCAAAAGAGTAGCAAGCTTTTGAGAACCATTTACTAAAATGTTTGAACCAAAGCTTAAAAGAAATATTCCCAATATCAACTTCAGTAAAATATTTAGTTTTCCTTCGTACTTTTCTTTAAATTCCTCAATGTCTGGTTCTGCATCTTTTGTCTCCTCTTCTTTCTCATTGATGGTATTAATTTCCCATATTGTATTTAAGACTAAACAAAATATTAGAAATATCCCTGCTTGCAATGTTAATAGGCCTGTTGATGACATTGCCCAAACCGCACAAGAAATAGCCATTAAAAGAGGTACATCTCTTCTGACTATTCTGCTTTTTACCTTAAGAGGTGTTATCAATGAGCTTATACCTAAAACTACAAGAATATTAAAAATATTGCTTCCTATTACATTGCTAGCCGCAAGAGAATCACTTCCTTTAAAAATTGAACTTAGACTTACTAATAACTCAGGAGAGCTTGTACCAAGTGAAACAACCGTTAATCCAATTACTATCTGAGGTATTCCTAAAATTAAAGATAAATTTATGGCTGCTTGAATAAAGAACTCCCCTCCTGTAAATAGTAAAACCACTCCTAATATTATTTCTATTATTGGAAATAAAAAATCACTCATATTTAAGCTTTTGTTTAGATACTTAAATCTTTAATAATTGATTAATAACTATCCTCGAATATCTATAATTTATTGTCAAATTTAATTTGCTGTTAAAATTGATTAAATAGTAAAAATTTTGAAGACATTAACCATATTAAAACCTGATGATTGGCATTTACATTTAAGAGAGGGTCTTGTATTAAAAAATATCATTCATTTTACATCAGAATATTTTGGAAGAGCGATCGTTATGCCAAATACTAAAGTTCCCATAACATCGATTGATAGTGCTATCTCTTACAAAAAATCTATTGCCGAAGCGTTACCAGAAAGTTCTAAGTTTGAACCATTAATGACAATTTATCTTACTGATGAAACTGATAAAGTAGAACTAATAAATGGTTTTAAAAATAACGTCTTTTTCGCAGCAAAATTATATCCTGCTAATGCAACAACAAATTCCAGTCATGGAGTTAAGAAAATAGAAAATCTTTATGAGATTTTTGAATCAATGCAAGATTTTGGAATGCCTCTTTTGATTCACGGAGAAGTAACTGATTCTGAAGTAGATGTATTTGATCGAGAAGAAGTATTTATAGATAGAGAACTTTTACCGATAGCCCAAAGATTTCCAAAATTAAAGATTGTTTTAGAACATATAACTACTTCTTATGCAGTTGATTTTGTCCAAGAAAATAACATTGGAGCTACTATTACTCCTCATCATTTGCACATAAATAGAAATGCAATGTTTTTTGGAGGTTTAAATAGTGATTTTTATTGCTTACCAGTTGCTAAGAGAGAAAATAATAGACTTGCGTTAAGGGAAGCCGCAACAAGTGGGAAAGAATGTTTTTTCTTGGGAACAGATTCTGCTCCTCATTTAAGAAAGTGGAAAGCTTTTTGTGGATGTGCAGGCATTTTTAATTCACCAGTAGCAATAGAGAGCTATTTGACAGTATTTGAAGAGGAAAATGCGCTAGATAATTTTGAGAAGTTTGCAAGTTTAAATGGCCCTAATTTTTATAACTTGCCCCCAAATAAAGAAAAACTAAAGTTGGTATCTAGGCCAAACAAGGTTTCAGAATTTGTGAATGTAATTGAAGAAAAAAATATTGTTGGGCAAATAAAACCATTTCATGCAGGCGAAACTTTAAATTGGCAAGTTGAAGGAATAGTAAATTAATCACTTGAATTTAATTCAGCCATTCAAGAAAAGTGTAAATATTCCAATTTTTATGGTTAATTCGTTTGCTTTCAGCTACGATAAATATGCGCAAATTACTCTTGGGAGTGTGGCGGAATTGGTAGACGCGCCGGACTTAAAATCCGTCGAGCGATTTAGCTCGTGGGGGTTCAAGTCCCCCCACTCCCATCATTAACCTATTTATTTTTAGTCCTTACGATGACTTGCAAAAATTGTTATATTTTAATTAAGAAAATCAATTATTTATAATGGAAAGTATTTTTAATAATTCATTCGCTACTTTATTTACCTACTTTGGAGTTGTATCTATATATTTATTAGTTATACCATTAATACTTTTTTACTGGATGAATAATAGATGGAATTTTATGGGTAAATTCGAGAGATTAGCAGTTTATGGCTTAGTATTTCTTTTTTTTCCAGGTTTAATTTTATTTTCTCCATTTTTGAATCTTAGGTTAAAGGGAGATAGCAAAGGGTAAATAATTGACTAAAGGTAAAGTTGTACAAATTGGTCTATTAATTTCATTATTAGGACTACTAAGTTATGGATTGGCACCACAATTTGGCGCCGATAACTTTACCTCTACCACTATTTCAAGTTTAATCTTGATCTTGATTGTAATAACTTGGGTTTCTTCTTATGTGTATAGAGTTGTAAACGGAAAAATGACCTTTATGGAACAAAGGAAACGTTATAGAAAACAATATGAACAAATTGTCAATGATAAACTAGAAAATAAATTCAATTCATTGTCAGTGGAAAAACAGAAAAAACTAATGGAAGATTTAGAATCAAATCCATAAATTTTCAAACGATTAACAAATAATAAATCTCAGAAATTCATGCAAGAAATCAACAAAATGCAAATTTATCAAAATGAAACTTTATCAAAAATAGATAAGAAGTTTAATGAGTTAAAGAATAACAATAAATTAGCTTTGATGCCTTTCATAATTGCAGGGGATCCAAATCTTGAAAAGACATCAGAGATTTTATTAAAGTTGCAAGAAAAGGGTGCTGACCTGATTGAATTAGGAATCCCATATAGTGATCCTCTCGCAGATGGCCCAGTTATCCAACTTTCGGCGTCAAGAGCTTTAAAGTCAGGTACTACACCAAAAAAAGTTATCCAATTATTGGAGTCTTTAAAAGGTAAACTAAATATTCCAATAATACTTTTTACTTACTTTAACCCTTTATTAAGGTTCGGTTTTGAAGAATTTTGTGAGATGGCATCCAAAGCTGGAGTCTCGGGATTAATAATCCCTGACCTTCCTTTAGAAGAAACTTATAAATTTTCTAAAATAGTTGGCAATTATTCTATGGACTTAATCTTGTTGGTAGCTCCAACTACGCCTTTTGAAAGAATGAAAATAATTTCCAATAAGACAAAAGGTTTTACTTATTTAGTAAGTGTTACAGGTGTTACAGGTGAGAGAAACGACATGGAGAACAGAGTAGAAAATCTTATTACTAAATTAAAAGAAATCAGCTCTAATCCTGTTGCAGTTGGTTTTGGTATATCTTCTCCCGAACATGTTAATAAAGTTAGCCAATGGGGAGCAGATGGAGTAATTGTGGGCAGCGCATTTGTAAAAAGAATTGCAAGTTGTAATGAAAAAGAAGTTGTTAATCAGTTAGGTTGTTTTTGCGAAGAAATGCGTAAAGCTGCTGATCGTTAAATCACAATCTAATCGTTTATATTAAATTCCTTTTAAAAACTTCAAAAATAGAATTTTAGTTCGTATTGTCTTGAAAAGTTAATTATTCTGATTCTTCAGAAGGTAATAATCGTATTTGCTTTTTGCCTAATTTTATTTTGTACTCGTCACCTGGTTTTAAATCTAAAAGAGCTGTATAAGCCTTACCTATCAATAGATTTCCATTTCCTTGGACTGTAGCAGTGTAACTTAGTTTTCTTCCACCTTTCCCTATCCCAGCGACATTCCCACCACCCATTTTCATTCCTTTAGCTTCAAGGAGAGCCTTGTAATAAGCTGTATAGTTTAAGCGAGGTTCTCCATTCCGTTTTGTGGTGACATATCCACAAGCACGACATTGCTCTGACTCGCTAAGCCCTTCAACTTCTTTGAATTTAGCAAGAAGTTCACTACCAGTGAGCATAATTAATTAAAAGACAGTTCTTATTAAATAAGATAGCAATTTGTGTGTAATTTGTGCAATTATTAATTATAGATTTATTCAATTAGTTATCTTTTAAAAATGGAAAAGTTTATAGTATTTGGAAAGTACTGTGAAGATGCAATTAATAAAAGAGAAGCATTTCGTGATCAACATCTTAATAGACTTAAGAATTTAAAAGATAGAAATATTTTAGTTACTTTAGGGCCTACAAAATGTACAAAATATTTATTTGGAATTTTTAATGCTAATGATGAAAGTCAAATTAGAGATCTTATTGAGGAAGATATTTATTGGAAAAAAGGTATATGGATTACTTATGATATTTATCCATGGATACAGGCTTTTTGAACATAATTTCTAATTTAAAATAAATAATAGTTTTGAATTATTATTACTATAAAAGATACAATATGAAATTTTTTTTAAATATAATTTTTTTTACTTTACTAAGTTAAAGAATAATATGTTTTGGTAATTAGTTTATTATAAAAATAATGTTTCTTGAGATATTTTTTAAAAAAAAATTATTTATTTTATAGAAAAAACATATCCTTTTAATTAATTATTTATTTGCTAGTGTCTTGCTTTATTTGGTTTACTAAGGAATCGATATCTAATTGATTATAGGGTGTTGTTGTGTTTATTTCTTGTGAGTCAGTTTTACTATTATTTAACCAGTTTTGTTCGATTCTAATGAGATTTCTGGCAATATTGAACATCCCTCCTTTTTTATAAAATTCTTTAAATTTTAGGATAATTTCAGATGTTCTACTAGATTTGATATTTAATTCAGCAGCTAAATCTTTTTGATTAAATCTATGGGATTTCAACCAATCTTTAATAAAAGCTATAAGTTCTTTCTCTTCTTGCGGGGATAGTTTACTCATTTAATAAAACGGGAATAATTTATTAAGCTTTCTTTCTGCTCTTATTCTTATTGAAGGTGTCATATACTTACTCCATATACTTAATACTGCTGTGAGAGCAACGAAATCATCACTAAAACCAACTAAAGGCATGAAGTCGGGGAAAAGGTCAAAGGGCATAATAAGATATGCTAGTGCAGCCATTAAGGAAACTCTTACTTGTGCGGGAGTATAAGGATCTATGGTCATTTCTAAAACTTCTAAAGCTGGTTTGGCAATTGTTCTGCCAGCCTGAATTAGAATTTTTTTTATGATATTTTCATCAATTGATGAACTTTCTAAAACTTCTGCATCATAAATTTTTTCTTTGTTTTTGTAGAATTCCTCTTTCATGTATTATAAATTTTAATTTTTTGATTAAAGAATTTTAGCTACACGTATCAACTAATCCATTCTGTATTCCTGCTTTTCGTAGCTTTCTTAATGATCTTTGCACCACTTGCCTACAATATTCTCTACTACAACTCATATGTCTTGCAACTTCTGCTAAAGTTCTCCACTCATTTGATCCGTCTAAACCAAACCTCAAACTTACTATCCTTCTTTCCTTCTCAGTTAAATTGGCTTTATCTAATAATTTCCAAGCAGATGCTGTCCTTTCTGCTAGTTCTGCTAATTCCATTGGAGGTATTTGATCACTAGGTAGAATGTCAACTAGCTCAGAAGGATCTGACTTGGATTTCACTGTTCCTTGAAGGCTAACAGTAATACTTCTTAATTCACATGATAGTAGTTCATCTATTTCCTCTTTTGTGATTTTCATTTCTTTAGCCAGTTCATCGCTAGAAGGAGGAATTCCCTTAAGTTGCATTAGCTTTGACTTTGCTGATCTTAATTTTGTGAGCTTTTCATTGATATTAACGGGTATTCTAATGGTTCTACTTTGAGTTGATAATGCTCTGTTTAGACCTTGTCTTATCCACCAATAAGCATAAGTTGAAAATCTGTGCCCTCTAGAAGGATCATATTTTTCTACAGCCCTTGTAAGACCTAGTGTTCCCTCTTGAATTAAGTCGAGCAAATCTAATCCTTTACCTTGATATCTCTTGGCGAGGTTAACTACTAATCTTAGATTGGCTGTAATCATTTCATTCTTAGCTTTTTCTCCAATTTTTATTTTTTTTATTTCTTCATCTGAATATTCACAAGCTGGTCCCTTCCCGCCGGCAGATTGACATCTATTAACAAGCACTACCATCTCTTGGACTTTTCTGCCCATAGTGAGTTCTTTATCAGGACTCAAAAGTTGATGACGTCCTATTTCTCCAAGAAAATCGCTCAATGAACTCACGATTTACTCCTTTAGTAATATATTTAACTTAGAGTTAATTCTTTAATAAGCTATACATGTAATAATTAATTAATAATTAATTAATAATTAATTAATAATTAATTAATTGATTATTTCAAAAATTTATTTCCCCCTTCTTGATTCAAGAACAGAAAGAACATCTCTCCATTCAACTCCATTATGCAAAAGTGCTACTTGAAGATGATATATTAAGTCAGCAGCTTCATTGGATATTGAATGCTTGTTTTTATCTTTGCAAGCCATTATAAATTCAGCTGATTCTTCTCCAATTTTTTTTAGGATTGTATTACTGCCTTTTGTTAATAAATAATTTGTATAACTTTTTTCTTTAGCACTTTTTGATCTTTCATTAAGAGTATTAAATAATTCAGAACAAATATTAGAGAAAGGGTTTGTTTTTTTGTCTTTTTTATTAGTTACCTTATTGTCTATTTCATTGAAGAAACAACTTTTTTCTCCAGTATGACAAGCTCCTGAACCCTTCTGTTCTATAGATAGAACAATTGCATCATTATCGCAATCAAATCTTATTTTTTTAAGTAATTGAATGCTGCCGCTTGTAGCTCCTTTTCTCCAAATCTCAGATCTTGATCGACTCCAATAATGGACATTTTTTGTCTCAAGTGTTTTTATTAATGATTCTTTATTCATCCAGGCAAGCATAAGAATTGATCCGTCTAACCAATCTTGTGCTATTGCAGGGATTAATCCATAATTATCAAAGCGAAGATCTTCAATCGAAAAATTTGTTGAATAAGCCATTATGTTTAATTTGTTAATCCCTATCCACTATTTGTTAATTCAAATTATCCTAACAGTTAATTGATGTTTATTCATTCTTTGAAATTTTCTTGCAGCAAAAGTTATGAGGATTTTCCTTGTTCTCATAGACAATGGCAACATGAAGGTCACTGTAGATTTGTTCATGGCTACTCAAGAGCATTTACGTTTTGGTTTACTGCAAAAGAATTAGACCTAAATGGTTTTGTAGTTGATTTCTCAAGTCTAAAACCCCTTGAAAAGAAACTTAAGGAGCAATTTGATCATACTTTTTTGATAAATAAGAATGACCCATTGTTGAATTACTGGGAAAAATTACATCACTTAGAGGCTTTAGATTTGAGAATTATGGATAATGTAGGAATGGAATTTACCTCTAAATTGATTTGGGAATGGGCAAACGAATACTTGAAAGATCAAGATAAGGGAAGAACATGTTGTTGGAAAACTGAGTCAAAAGAAAATAAATCTAATAAAGCTAGTTATGAAAAAGTTCCAGATTGGTTCAAATTCTAGATTGAAAATGTATAATATATAATTACTAAAATGAGTTTTAAATTATTAATCAACTGATATTTTTCCTTCCTTTATAGAAACGATAATCTCTTTTGTATTTAAATAATTGTTTTCCAAAATATTCTTTGCAATTTTAGTCTCAATTTCTTTTTGAATAATCCTTCTCAATGGTCTTGCTCCATAATTGATGTCAAAACTACCTTTAACCAATTCGGGAATTACATCTTCTGTAATTTGCAAAATTAAATCCTTTTTGAAAAGCCTATTTTCTAAATTCTTCAGCTGAATTCTGGCAATTTCTTTTAATTCATGAAATTCCAAATTTTTAAAAATTACTATTTCATCAAGCCTATTTAGAAATTCGGGCTTAAAGAATCTTCTTAATTCGGTATCTATAATGTTTTTAATTTCATTAGCATCTTCATTTCTGACAGATAAATCATTTATGGATTGACTACCTAAATTGCTAGTGAGAACAATTATTGAATTTTTAAAGCTAATAGTGCGACCTTGCCCGTCTGTAATTATTCCATCATCAAGAACTTGCAAAAGAATATCTAATAAATCTTTATGCGCTTTTTCTATTTCATCTAGAAGTATCAATGAATATGGATTTTTTCTTACAGCTTCTGTTAATTGACCTCCTGATTCAAAACCTATGTATCCAGGTGGAGGACCTATAATTTTGCTGACAGAATGTTTCTCCATAAATTCTGACATGTCAAGCCTTGTGATCGAGGAATTGGAATCAAATATTGTTTTTGCAGTCACCTTACTTAGTTCTGTTTTACCAACACCCGTTGGTCCTAAAAATAAGAAACTAGCCAATGGCCTATTTGGGTCGTTTAATCCTGTTCTGGATCTCTGAATAGCATCTGCGACCGCAGAAATAGCCCTATCCTGACCAATAATTTTTTCTTTAAGAATTAATTCGAGTTTTAGAAGCTTATCTTTCTCAGATTGTTTGAGATTATTTACTGGAATAGAAGTCCATTTCGAAACAACTTCGGCAATATCATCAGAGGTCACCTCTTGTCTTAAGAGGGTTTTCTCCCCATTCTTATAGGAATCGACGAGATATTCACTTTTGTTAGTTAATTCTTTTTGTAGGGAATTTAAAGTACCAAACTCTAATTCTGCAGCTTTGTTTAGATCAAAGCTTCTTTTTGCTTGATCTACTTGTAATTGTATAGATTCAATTTCCTCTTTTAAATTAGTAATCTCATCAATTTCATGTTTTTCTTTTTCCCATTGAGCATTTAATCCGGCTTGTTTATTCTTGAGGTCTGTAAGTTCATTATTAATTATTTTTAATCTCTCATGAGAGAAGTTATCTGTTTCCCTGTTTAGGGATAATTTTTCCATTTCTAATTGAAGAACTTTTCTATCAATTTCATCAATCTCTTCAGGTTTGGAAGTTATGACCATATTCAATCTTGAGGCAGCTTCGTCGACTAAATCTATGGCTTTGTCAGGAAGAAATCTATCATTGATATATCTATCGCTTAGGCTTGCAGCTGCAACCAAAGCATTATCAGAAATTCTGACACCATGGTGTACTTCATATCTTTCTCTTAAGCCTCTTAGTATTGAGACAGTATCTTCTACTGAAGGAGCATCAATTTGTATTTTTTGAAATCTTCTTTCTAGAGCGGGATCCTTTTCTATATTTTGTTTATGTTCATTAATCGTAGTAGCACCAATACATCTTAGCTCTCCTCTCGCGAGCATAGGTTTTAAAAGGTTGCTGGCATCCAAAGAACCTCCACTCGCACCTGCTCCAACTACTGTATGAATTTCATCAATAAAAAGAATAATCTTACCTTCAGATTCTTTCACTTTTTTTAAAACATTTTTTATTCTCTCTTCAAACTCGCCCCTATACTTTGCCCCAGCCACTAATGAACCCATGTCTAATGAAATTAATTGCCTTTTTTGTAATGAAGTAGGTACATCCCCATTAACAATCCTTTGAGCTAATCCTTCAACTATCGCTGTTTTACCAACGCCAGGTTCTCCAATAAGAACTGGATTGTTTTTTGTTCTTCTGCTTAGTATTTGTATTGTTCTTCGAATCTCTTCATCTCTACCAATAACGGGGTCTAAAATCCCATCACTCGCTGATTGGGTTAAATCAATGCCAAATTTATCTAAAGATTCATTAGAACTATCAAAATCATTTTTATTTTCTGGATCTAATTTCATTTCTTTTATAGTTTCTAAAAATTCTGGCCCACTTTTTTGATTTAAAATTAGAGAACCATATGAATCATCATAAGTGAAACCGTAAATTAAATGTTCTGTTGATATCACTACATCATCTAAAATTAGTTTGACTTCATTTGCTTTTAAAAAGATCTTATGAAGGTTATCGCCAATATACAAATTAGCTTGCTTATTTTTCATTTTTGCCTTCGAATTTAATGAATCAGTTATTTTCTTCTCGATCTCTTTTATATTTACATTATTTTTTCTTAATATGGCTTCAGTAAGGTTGTCTTGTTTTATAAGAGAGAGTAGTAAATCATCAGAATCTACATTTTGTTGGTAATTTTCATAGGCGATTTCTTTAGCAAAAAGAAAATAATCCCAAGCGTAATTTGAAAATTCACTTGGGATTATTTTAATCAAGAAAAATTTAATTAATAAAAAAAGTATTCATAAAATTAATGAATACTTTTTTTTATTGAAGAATATATTTATTGAACAACTACTTTACCTACCATTCCAGCACCTCTATGAGGTTCACAATAGTAGTCATAAGTTCCAGCAGTATCGAACGTCTCTGTCCAGGATTCGCCAGGAGAGAAAGCTAGATCAGCATGACTTAATTCTTCATGACCATCGAAAACAGCATTATGAGGAGCTAGTTTATTATTTACGAATTTAACAGAATCACCAGCACTAATGGTCACAGTGCTTGGTTCGAATGCAAGCATCCCAGCATCAGTTCCAAGTTTAACCTCAACAGTTTTAGCTGAAACAGATGATATGCCAAGGCCTAAAGTTAAAACTATTGCGAAAAAGCCTGTAAGGATTGAACGTAACATAATTTAAATTTGCTTTATTTATATATTACAAGGTTTTGGTCCCCTTAGAGCAATAACTTTAATTGATATTACATCTTGGTAACTTTGATAATCTTAAAATATCATTTAATGATTTGGCATGACTTTTTAGCGTAAAAGTCTCTGGATTAGTAATGGGGACATGATTAAAATCATATTTCTTTATGCTGAAGCTATCCCAGGGCGTGGTTTTTATCGGGAGGATTCTTAATAATAATTTTAGGATTTTTCTAGTAAGAGGTATCGCAAAATATCTTTTCATCTTATTTCTCTTTAAAAGTATATTGATTGCATCATCAATTGAAATGAATTTCTGACCCAATACAAATTTTTTGAAGCCTTTATATTTTGCTTCTTTATGATTTTTAATTAGAAAGCCACAAATTTGAGCAATATCTTTTGCATGTATAAAGTGGAATTTGGAGTCCAGTTTTAGAAATCTTGCTAACCAAAGCCATTTCCCAATTTCTTTCAAGCCACTTGTTAAATAACTGACTGGATATTTACTATATTTACCAAGTGTCCCCCCAAAAACCAATGTAGGGAAGACTGCAAATGTTTTGTCTGCAAATGAACTTTCTCTAAGTCTCTCGAAACATTTATATTTTGTTTTGATATATTCTGTTCCATAAATTAATGATTCTCTCATTAATTCTGTATTTGTATTAAGAATGCTTGCCGTTGAAAAGTAAATTATTTTTTCTAATTTTTTAATATCAAGCATTTTCAGTAATTCTTCAAAAGCTTTTATATTTACTTCATATGCTCTTTGTGGATCTCCCCAAGCGGTAGCAGTATGTATTAAATAATTAACTTGACTAATTTCTTTTTTATATTTATTTGATTCTCTGATGTCACATATGATTAACTTAACCCTTTTATCTTTTTGAACAGAAAGTGGCAACTTACTTCTATCTCTTACCATGAGATAAAGTCTGAATTGCGTGTTTTTTAAAAACCAATCAATTAAATATTGGCCAACACATCCATTGGAGCCTGTTATTAATAAGTTTTTATATGCCAAGATATTACTAATAAGTTAGTTTTTTACCGTGTTCAAAAAATGTCTGAGCATTTTCTTCTGGAGTTCCAGGTAAAATTCCATGACCTAAATTAAGAATATATTTTCTATCTCCTACTTTATTGAACGTATTATCTATCCTTTCTTTTATTGATTCCTTATTGCCAAACAATATTCCAGGATCAACATTACCTTGAATACCAATGCCATTAGGGATTCTTTCGCAAGCCTCTTCAATATCTACTGTCCAGTCTAATGAAATTATATCTACTCCAGTTTTAGCCATCCTTTCTATTACTCCCGCACTTCCTGAAATATATAAAATAATAGGGGTTTCGGGGTATTCCTCTTTTACGATGTCTACAACTTTTTTTTGATAGGGTCCAGCAAAGATATCATAATCTTGTGGACTTAATTGGCCTGCCCATGAGTCAAAAATTTGTACAACTTGAGCACCGGACTTTATTTGATATTTAAGATATTCACCTATTGATTTTGCAAAGTGATCAAGAAGTTTGTGAAGTAAATCAGGCTCTTTAAAAGCCATTGATTTTATTAAAGAATAATTTTTGCTGCTTTTCCCTTCAACTACATATGCCGCAAGAGTCCAAGGAGCCCCAACAAAACCTAGAACTGTCGCTTCATTATTTACCTCTTTTTTTAAAGATGAAAGCACTTGACCAACAAAGCTTAAACTCTCACTTGGATTTAATTCTTTTAAATTTTCTATTTGACTAAGAGTTCTTATTGGTTCTTCTATGATTGGGCCTTTACTTTCTATAATTTCAAAATTTATACCCATCCCTGGAAGAGGTGTAAGAATATCTGAAAAAAGAATCACGCCATCTGGTTTGAAAGCATGAAAAGGTTGCATTGAAATCTCGTAAGAAAGTTCTGGATTCTCAGACCTTTCTCTGAAACTTGGATAACGCTCTCTTAGATCTCTATAAATCTTCATATATCTCCCTGCTTGTCTCATCATCCAGACTGGAGGCCTATTTACTTTATTGCCTAATGCGGCAGAAAGTAGCAGTGGTAAATTGTCACCCATTTTTCAATTCAATATGTTTTTAATAAATTTAAAATTCCAACTTAAAAATCTTACAACGCAAAGCTGAGCAAAATCGTTATGTGAACATTTATATGAAGCAATGAGTTAGATAAACTTTTTTTATTTTTTTGACTGATGTTTGAAGATACTTACACTTAATGGGGGTAAAGCCAGTTCAAGAGCATTTTCATAATTATGAATATTAAACTTTAAAGTTTCTTTCCCGCCCATATTGCCTTTATTACTTCCTCCGTATCTAGAACCATCTGAATTAAAGATTTCTTTATAGAATCCTTCTAAAGGAACTCCTACTTTATATGATCCATGAGTATTGGGTGTGAAGTTTGCGACAATAACGAGCCATTCATTGCTGTCATTTTCCCTTCTCATAAAACTTATTACAGAATTAGATTTGTCATTACAATCAATCCATTGGAATCCATAAGGATCAAAGTCATTTTTCCATAGAGCAGGTTCATTTTTATAAAGTTTATTTAAGTCATCTACTAAGTTTCTAATACCTTTGTGAGGTTCAAATTCTAACAAGTCCCATTGAAGATCATCCCAAACATTCCATTCTTGCCTTTGACCAAATTCCATACCCATGAAAATCGTTTTTTTACCAGGATGAGTCCACATATAAGTTAGTAATGCTCTAGTATTTGCATATTTTTTCCAGTCATCACCTGGCATTTTATGTAAAAGATGACTTTTCCCATGAACAACTTCATCATGACTAAGGGCAAGCATAAAGTTTTCTGTATAATTATAAGTTATTGAAAAGGTCACACTATTTTGATGAAATTGTCTAAACCAAGGATCTATTTCAAAGTAATCGAGCATATCATGCATCCAGCCCATATTCCATTTTAAATTGAACCCTAGTCCACCTATATCTGTTGGTTTGGTAACCATTGGCCAAGTTGTTGATTCTTCAGCAATAGAAAGTGCGCCAGGGAAATGTTGAAATAGTACATGATTTGCTTGTTGTAGAAATTTAACGGCTTCTAAGTTTTCATTTCCTCCATTTTCATTAGGTATCCATTCTCCATCTGGACGTAAGTAGTCTCTATACAACATTGAAGCTACAGCATCAACTCTTATCCCATCTATATGAAATTCTTCGAACCAATATACAAGATTTGCTACGAGAAAGTTTCTTACTTCATTTCTGCTGTAATTAAAGATCAAGGTACCCCATTCTTTATGTTCTCCTATGCGTGGATCGCCATGTTCATAAAGATGACAACCATCAAAGAATGCTAGTCCATGTTTGTCTTTTGGGAAATGACCAGGTACCCAATCAAGAATTACGCCGATACCTTCCTCATGGCATCTATTTATAAACTCTCTAAATTCATTTGGAGTCCCAAATCTACTAGTTGGAGCATACCAGCCTGTGACCTGGTATCCCCATGAACCATCGAAAGGATGCTCCGAGATTGGCATTAGCTCAATATGAGTAAATCCTCTTTCTTTTACATAAGGAATGAGCTTTTTAGTTAACTCTGGATAAGTTAATAACCTTGTGCCGGGTTTTAAATCTGCGGCTGGGACTGGATCTCTTGGGTTTCCATCTTTTTCAAAGTATTTATTTTCAGTTGATTCGTGAAGCCAACTTCCTAAATGCATCTCATAAACAGAGATTGGTTTATTAATTTGACTTGAAGAATCTCTATTTGCAATCCAGGAACTATCTTCCCACTCAAAATTATTTAGTTTTGATATTATTGAACCATTTTGTGGCCTAATTTCATGAAGGAATCCATAGGGATCAGCTTTCTCATAAATATGACCTTGTTGCGTTCTTATCTCATATTTATATTTATCTCCTTCTTTCATATTTGGCATAAATAGTTCCCAAATTCCACCTAGCCTTTTTTGCATTGGATGATGCCGGCCATCCCAAGAATTGATATCTCCAATTATTGATATTGATTTTGCATTTGGTGCCCACAGACAAAACATAACTCCATTTTTATATTTATCTTCAATGAGATGAGCTCCCATTTTTTTCCATATATGATGGTGATTTCCCTCTGCAAAAAGATGTCTATCTACTTCTCCCATCCACTCTTCTCTAAAAGACCAAGGATCAAGTTGTGAATGTGTTATGCCTCCTCGTGAAATATTTAGTTCATAATTAGATTGTGGGTCTTCAGGCAGGATTCCCTCAAAAAGCCACTTGTGATTTAGAGTTTCTAAGTTATAAGTTTTATTTTTAAAGTTTATAGTAACTTCATCTGCTTCAGGCATCCACACTCTAGTTACCCATTGTCCTTCAAAAAAATGAGGTCCTAAAATTTTTAATGGATTATCATTGCAACAATTTTCCAGGTTGATAGCTTCTGATTTAATCCAGTCTGCCTTAATTGTTTCTCTCATGACTGGTAGATATTAAGGATTAATGATATCAAATGATTAACCCAAAAAAAGATATTTTTCACTTAAAAAAAGGTGTCATTTTCAAAAATGTTTTGTTTAGTACAAAACTTAGAGTAGTAATTCTGTGATTTATTGTAGTTGCTCCAATTATTTCGTCTCCAACTCCAGGATTAACTCCAATAGAGGGATAAGCTGCGGCAGATATAGATAATCTAAGTCTAGTTCTTTTAAGTAAACAAATGTTTGTGGGTTGCATAGTTATTTGATAACTACATTCTACATTTTTTTTTGTGTTTTTAACTCTTAAAAACCCTGTTGAAAATTGATTAACATTTTTATTATCTTCATCAACCAGAGATAAAGCAAGGCATATATCAAAGTTTGGTTGATCACTTTTTACGGAAGTTTCTAATATTGGAATACCTTTAAAGTTTCGATCTTCTTCGAGAAAATTGGTTTGAAAAACTCCCACATCCAATCTTTTATCTATAATATTTCTATTAAACTCTCCTGGATTTGGGCCCAAATGCCCTCCATCAGCTGGTACTGGCCTCCATGGGTCATGAACAATTGTAAACCAACCTGATCCTTGTGAATTTATGGTAAGACTTCCATCATTAATATCTACATTTGCATTGCCATTACTACTAAGTCCCAAAATATATTTTGAATAATAATTACCATCTATTTCATTCCATTTATTTAATGAAATATTCCATATCTTTCTTTGCAAAATAGATTCTTTATAACTAAAATCTTGGTTAATTTTTAAATGTTTATCAAAAAATTGTAATAATGAATTTTGTGACCCTTCCCACCAATCCAGATGAGTAGCATTAGCAATAATGATTTCTGGATTCCCTCCTGCTTCTCGAGCTTTTTTATAAAGATCTAATGCACCTTTTAAATGAGGGTCCCATAATCCTCCAATAATTAACATCGGTTTGTTAATCCATGTTGAGATTGGGGTTATTTCTAAAAAAGGTTTATCATCCTTTAAATTCTTAAGCCATTCAATTATAAAGCTATTAGGATCATATTTTTTTAAAAGTTCTAATCCATTTCTTAAATAACTTTTACTTTCTAAAGCTAATCTTATATCCTCCCATGCAAAAAAATTATTTTCTTTCCTCATTTTTAGCGCAGCAATTTGTAGACCCCATGCAATATTGTTATGCCACCAAAATGCTCCTCCGTCTGAACACCAATGATCTTTTATATTTAGCCCTGTCATAGCGGGAGATAGACAATCAGGCGGTTCTGAATTCGATTCCCCACTTAGTTGCGTTAATCCATGGTAAGAAAAGCCATAAAGCCCAAGTTTTCCATTACATCCTTTTAGTGATCTCACCCATTCATGCGTTTCAGAAGTGTCACTGGCTTCTTGGGAGAAGCCAGTGAAAATACCCCCTGAAGAACCCATCCCCCTAACATCTTGAATTATTACCATGTAACCTTTCGAAGCCCACCATGTAGGATGTGAATAGGTAATTGTTGAAGCAATCTCTCTGCCATAAGGTTGCCTCATCAATAATGCAGGCCATGGCCCTTTGCCTTCAGGTAACCAAATTCTTGATACAAGTTCTACGCCGTCTTTAAGTGTTAGGGACTTGTCAAAACATCTTGTTTCAAACATCTAAGTTTTTAGATTATTTCAGGACAATGCAGGCCAATTACATATATGGAGAAGATTTCAGCATTGACAGGAGTAAGCTTATTCCTTTTCGCAATAAATTCTATAGCTTTATCTGAATTTGCAGAAATACCCTTTGCATTGAACTCTTTAAACTTATTACATATTTTAATAGCTTCACTTGGATTCTTTTTGACGCTTTTTAATAAATTGGATTGACCTAAAACAGGATGTAAGGGAGAGAACAGCAAAAATATAAAAAACAGAAAAAGTTTCATTATATATTTAACATTTTTTTAATTCTACATTAAAAACTTTTCTAAACCAAGGTTTTAAATAGATTTACAGCTTTGGTGAGATCTTTTAATCCAATCTTTTAAAATAGATAAGTTTATATTTGTCGCGGTTTTAATTCTCAGACTTCTTTCTAATCTTCTAATTTTCTGTTCTAGCTCATAAGGTTTTAATCTTGATAATGCTTTTACTGATCCTACTCCGCAATGTAAAAGTAAATATGATGCTGGAGGTGGAATTTGAATTTCTTTTTTAAAAATAGCAATAGCTCTTATTTTTTTTAAATTATTTAATGTACATAGTGGAGAGATAATCTGAATTTTGTTTATTTCTAAATCTGTGAGAGTAGTTAATTTCTCAAAATCTATTGACTTGTATCTAATCAAGAAAGTTTTCTCATGTCTAAAATTTATAGGTAAAGAATCTAAAAAGGTTTTAATTTTCATTTATTAAAATTAATTCATACTTATAATTTTCTCGGTTTCTCCAATTACTACGGGTTTACTTATCTCATCTGAAATTTTCTCAAGTTTTCTTAGTTTTATTTTTACATTGGCACCTGACCTACTTCCTTTCCTCAGATTATCTGATAATTGCTCTAAAGTTGGCTTGATAGCTTCTTCTGGGAAGTCATCTTCAACTTTGCCAATAACTAGATCAAAGCCATTATCATAAACAATTGGAACATATCTCGCCCCCTCTACTACTACTTTTTCGCTGTAACTTTGTATAAATGCCCAGCTACTTAAAGAAAGTAACAATGAGAATATAGTTGCTCCTGTTATCCGAAATTTAAAACTAAAATTAAAAATAAAAGCAACTATAGTGATAAACATGAGAAATATTCCTAAAATCCCAAAAATTTTTGGAGTATTTTCTAATAGTTCAAAAAAAGACATTTTACTGGCTTTGTCCGGATTAATTTCTTATATTTTGTAAGCCTACTCTATTTTGGGTTCTAACTTGAAAAAAAATAGATCTCTTGAATTATATACAAAACTTTTTTTAGTAGG
This sequence comes from Prochlorococcus sp. AG-409-A22, assembly GCA_003216135.1. Classification (GTDB taxonomy): domain Bacteria; phylum Cyanobacteriota; class Cyanobacteriia; order PCC-6307; family Cyanobiaceae; genus Prochlorococcus_A. The sequence goes on from QCJI01000014.1 coordinate 21,573, forward strand.
AGCTATTTTGTCTCTAGGCTTTGTAGGCACTTTTTTATTAAATAAGTTTTTAAAACAAACTTATAATTCTAAGAAATTAAAATTAGAAGAGAGAATAGAAAAATTTTTAAATAAAAAAGTTGATTTAGGTAATTATTCCGGTATTAGGTTGCTAGGTATCTCTTTGGCTAATACGAGAATAATTGATAAGAAAATTATAGATTCTGAAATTAAAGCGAGAAATGTTTATGTGGGTATTATGCCTTTAAAATCATTTTTAAGTCAAAAATGGATTATAAAAGTAAAGCCTGAAAATACTGAAATTAATGTTCATAAAGATTTCTTTGAAAAGGGTAAATTTTATACAAATAAACAAAATAATACTAACTCAAAGACAAATTATGACTTAAATTTTAGCTTGCCTCAATATGTTAGTTTGAAATTAAAAGATGTAGGGCTAGAAACTAAAGTAAAGGGTGATATTATATTCAAGTCTAATAAAAGCCAAATCATTGGAAATCTTATATCAAGCTTTGAAGGGAAAGGGAAATTAAAATTAAAATTAAATACAAATTTAAATCAAGACTTTTTAAGGTTTAAGATATTTTCTAAAGGGGTTAATCTAGATAGCTCAGAATATAATATTGGAACGAGGAAATTCTTAGTAAAAAAAGGTAAATTTAAATCTAATTTCAGATTTTTAAAATCACAATCTAAAACATTTTGTAAAGGGAAATTTTCTTTAAATAGATTAATTGTAAAACCCTATGATTTTGAAGAGAATATAAATTCAGATTCTCTAAGGTTTATCTGTAAAGAAAATCATTTAAAAGCTAATACTGAAAATCTTAACTATGGAACTTTAAAATCAGATCTTAATCTCAAAATTCCATTAAATAAAAATATAAATAATATAGATATAAAAGGAAGTATTGGATATTTAAATAGTTTAAATCCAGATATTTTGTTATCAGGAAATATCCCCTATTGGTTTGATAAAAGCGGTTTAAATTTTGGAAATATTAATTCCAGGTTTGATTTAAATAGAACTCAATTATCTAATTTAAATATTTTCCGTAGAGAAAAGATAAGAGGCTTTGTGACCGCGAAAGGAGAATTAAAAGGAAAAATAAATAATCCTGAGATTTTGATAAATTTTAATCTTGATTATCCTCATTACAAAGGGATAAGAATAAGAGAAACATGGGAAGGTGAGATTAAAAATCAAGAAAATAATTATGTATTAAATATGAAGAACAGATATTCGCCAATACCTTCATTCCTCTCAATTAAATTTGATTCTAAAATTAGATTAGAAAATCTAATTTTTAGTAGAGTTTTTAATTCTACTAAAGGTAGCTTAAAAATATCTAAATATGATAATAGTTATACTTGGAATGCTAATAATTTCCCACTTGATGAACTTGAGATTTCTTTTAGGAATAATCAATTCGATAGAATTAGTGGAATTATAAATGGTTCAGGATACATTGCTGATAAGCAATCTTATTTGGATGGGAGATTAGCATGGAGTTTAGGCAAATATAGAAATATTAAGCTTGCTAATTCATTATTTGATTTTTCTTTTAAAGAGAATTCTTTTTCAGTTAACTCATCTTTATATCCCATTGATGGAGGAATGATTGAAGTTGAATATAATCCTAATAATAATAAGGTTTTCGATGCGAGTTTTAATAATATAAGTACAAGATGGTCCATATTAACAGCCTTTGATATTTTTAATTTTGATAATAAGAAAACTATACCAATTAGTAAATCTAACTTTTTAAAAGATTTGGAAATAAGTAAAAATGATATGACATTTAAAGAAAAGATTAAATTCATTGATGATTTTCTTGATAAGAATAATGTTTTGGAAGATAAATATAACTTGAAAAAATATTTAGGTAAATTTGTTAGTAGATATGATGCAAAATTAACAGTAGAAGGTGATAGTCCACTAAATTACAAATTAAAAACTAAATTAAATGGTTTTCTAGATTTATCTAATGATTCAAGCAAAGTTAATAATAAAGAAGAATTTTCTGTTTACTTGGAAGGTGGAATATTAAAAGGTAAAGGGAATGTAGAAATTAAAAAATTACCACTAAAAGTAGCAAATATTTTTTTAGATGATCCAAAAGATTTTCAAGGTAATTTGGATATGAATTTATTTTATGACTTAGATTCAAAATCTTTTTTGAGTGATATATATTCTAATAATACATCTATAAAAAATAATCAGATATTATTTGATAAAGGAAAAATTGAATATAATAATTCAAATTTCGAGATTGATTTTTCTCTGCTATTAAATGACTCAATAATACCTATTAATATTGAAGGATCAATTCCTCTTAGTAAAAATGATGATTTAGATTTAAGAGTAATTGGAAATGGTAAATTTATTGAGCTAATTGATATCTTGTCTGATGATTATTTTACTTTTAAAGAAGGAGATATAAATTTTAGAATGATAATGAGAGGGACTATAAATAAACCTATATTAAATGGATTTATAGTGGTTAAGGATTCAGAAATTGATATTTATAATAATATACTTAAAAATATTAATAGTTTAATAATTTTTGACTTTGATTATGTACAAGTTAAGCATCTTAAAGCATCAGGAGAAGATTCTGGAAATATTTTTATAAAAGGTTCGTTACCTTTTAATAAAAAAAGAGATTCTAATAACAATGATATTAGTTTAATAGCAAAAGAATTTACTATAAAGACTAATAATATAAATTCTTTAGTAGATTCAAATATAGACATAACTGGATCATTTGCAAAACCTGTTTTAGGTGGTAACTTAGCTCTTAATAATGGTTTTATTAATTTTAATAGTACAAATACTAATAAAACAAATAATAATATTAAAGATAAAAAAGATAAAAAAAATTGGCCAGAACTCTATTGGGCAAATGACAAAAATATTGAAATAATCTCAAATGAAACAATTTTGAATTCAGTCCTTTTAGGCGAAACATTACCTAGTTATTTTGAACGTCTAAGCTTTAATAATCTCAAATTAAAACTTGGTCCAGATTTCATCCTTCAATACTCAGACATAATTAAAGCTTATTTAGATACGAAATTAGATTTAAATATCAATGGCGCGGTAGGTGAAGATTTAAATGCTAGAGGATTGATCTATTTAAAAAAGGGGAGAGCGAATTTATATACAACACCTTTTAAATTAGATAAAAATAAAGATAATTATATTTTATTTGCATCAAGAAGTGGTGTGGTTCCATTTATTAATTTTTCTCTTGTCAGTAAAGTTCCAGATTCAATAATACCTATAAGGGAAAATAATCAGGATACAAATATTTCAGGTGATTTAAATGCAGATTCTACTTCAAGCGGTTTCGGTACATTTGGTATTGGTAATACAAGACTTATAAAAATTGAGGCATCTTATGAAGGCTTTTTAGATCAGTTATCTTTTGAGGATGAAAATAAAAGAATCCAATTAAGGAGCACTCCAAGATATAACAGATCACAAATTATTGGTTTAATTGGAGGTAACTCAGCAAACTTAATAAATCGAGCATTTATTTCTCAGATTAATGGCTCTGATGCATTTAGTGGAAGATTTCAATTGTCCTTATATCCGGCCTTGATAGAAAATAATGATTCTCTAAATAATGTTTTTTCCAATGACAATTTAGAGATAGAAAACGATGAAGAAACAACTTCTAATGAAGGATTATCTTCTGAAGCTTGGGTTGCAGAAGTTGGTCTTGATATAACTGATAAGATAAACTTTGCTGTCCAAACTATTCCTGGTAGAGATGATCTGCCACCATTAGGAATATTGACTTTTCAAGCTAAT
>QCJI01000015.1 GCA_003216135.1 Prochlorococcus sp. AG-409-A22
TTTATTCTTGTTTTGCAATTCTTTGCTAGAAGAAGTATGGGAGGCGGAGGAGCTCAAGGAGCTTTGAGTTTTACAAAAAGCAAAGCTAAAGTTTATGTTCCCGATGATGAATCTAAAGTTACTTTTGCAGATGTAGCAGGAGTTGATGAGGCTAAGGATGAATTAACTGAAATAGTTGATTTTTTAAAGAGGCCAGAAAGATATACAGATATTGGAGCAAGAATTCCAAAAGGTGTACTTTTAGTAGGCCCTCCTGGAACGGGAAAAACCTTACTATCGAAAGCTGTTGCAGGAGAAGCAGAAGTTCCTTTCTTTATTATCTCAGGATCTGAATTTGTAGAATTATTTGTTGGTGCTGGTGCAGCTCGAGTTAGAGATTTATTCGAACAAGCCAAGAAAAAAGCTCCTTGTATCATATTTATCGATGAATTAGACGCTATAGGTAAAAGTCGATCTGGCTCTATGGGAGTTGTTGGGGGTAATGATGAAAGAGAACAAACTCTAAATCAACTACTCACTGAAATGGATGGTTTTGCTTCAACAGATAAGCCAGTCATAGTTCTTGCTGCTACTAACCAACCTGAAGTACTTGATGCTGCTTTATTGAGGCCTGGTAGATTTGATAGACAAGTTTTAGTTGATAGGCCAGACTTATCTGGGAGAAAAACAATTCTTGAAATTTATACGAAAAAAGTTAAATTAGCTGAATCAATAGATTTGGATTCGATTGCACAAGCTACAAGCGGATTTGCAGGGGCAGACTTAGCAAATATGGTTAATGAGGCTGCTTTATTAGCTGCAAGGGCAAAAAGAAAAAGTGTTGAGCAACAAGATTTAAGTGAGGCTATTGAGAGAGTTGTTGCTGGTTTAGAAAAGAAAAGTAGAGTTCTTCAAGACGATGAGAAGAAAGTTGTTGCTTATCATGAAGTTGGTCATGCAATTGTTGGACATCTTATGCCAGGAGGATCAAAAGTCGCCAAAATTTCTATAGTTCCAAGGGGTATGAGTGCATTAGGATATACACTTCAATTGCCAACAGAAGAAAGATTCTTAAACTCTAAGGAAGAATTGAAAGGCCAAATAGCCACTTTACTAGGCGGAAGATCTGCTGAAGAAGTAGTTTTTGGGAAAATTACCACAGGAGCTTCAAATGACCTTCAAAGAGCAACTGATATAGCCGAACAAATGGTAGGAACTTTTGGCATGAGCGATATTCTTGGACCTCTGGCCTATGACAAGCAAGGGGGGGGGGCAATTCCTAGGGAATGGTAATAATCCAAGAAGATCTGTTAGTGATGCCACCGCTCAAGCAATTGATAAGGAAGTGAGGGATTTAGTAGATGATGCTCACGAAACTGCTTTAAAAATTTTAAGGAACAATTTACCTTTACTAGAATCTATATCTCAAAAGATCCTGCAGGAAGAAGTTATAGAAGGTGAAGATTTAAAAAAACTGCTTGCAGAGTCTAAATTGCCTACATAGTAGAATTTATTAATTATATATCTCTTTAATGTTTAATCCCAAAAAACTTGCTAAAAAGAATTTTTTATCGAGTTTAGATATGTCTAGAGAAGAAATAGATTATATTTTGGAGCTAGCTAAAAATTTTAAATATAATAATTTAGAAATTAATTACAAGAATAAAATCCTAGGATTAGTTTTTGACAAAGCCTCTACTCGAACAAGAGTTAGTTTTCAAGCAGCAATGTCAAGACTTGGGGGGTCTTCAATCGATCTCAATCCATTAACATCCCAAATAGGGAGAGGCGAGCTAATTAAAGATACTGCTAGAGTGTTGAGCAGATATTGTGATGTACTCGCAATAAGAACCTTTAGCCAATCTAACTTGGAGGAATATGCAAAATGGTCAACTAAGCCTGTTATTAATGCTCTAACAGATTTCGAACATCCATGCCAAGCATTGGCTGACTTTTTAACAATTAAGGAAGAATTTCATGAATTAAAGAATTTAGTTTTAACATTTGTTGGCGATGGTAATAATGTTGCTAACTCCCTTATATTTTGTGGTGCTCTACTAGGAGTCGAAGTTAGAATCGCCTGCCCAAAAGGTTATGAGCCGAATGCTCTAGTTTTGAAAAAGGCAATGGAGATTAACAATAATAAGGATTTTTTAAAAGTAACTAATAATCCTATTGAAGCTGCTTTGGGATCAAATATTTTGTATACAGATGTCTGGTCATCAATGGGAGAAGAAAATCAAAAGGAATCAAAAGATAAGGATTTTGATGGATTTTGTATAAATCATGATTTATTAAGGAAAGCTGATAAAAATGCGATTGTTCTTCATTGCCTCCCCGCATATAGATCTAAAGAGATAACTGATGAAATAATGGAAAGTCCAAATAATAGAATTTTTGAGCAGGCTGAAAATAGAATGCATGCTCAACAAGCTCTGCTAGCTTGCTTGCTTAAATAAACTCTTGCTTTCTTTTGAGAAAATAGGTACAAATGTATTAGAGTACAAATGTTTTAGCAGTGATTGCTTCTAAAGAATATCTTTCAGATGCTCAAAGTGAGCTTTATGAATGGATCAAACATTATATGAAAGAATTCCACCATAGTCCTTCAATAAGGCAGATGATGGAGGCTATGGGCTTGAAGTCACCAGCCCCGATTCAAAGTAGGCTTAAGCACCTACAACAAAAAGGATTTATAACTTGGCAAGAAGGAAAAGCAAGGACTTTGCAACTAGTAGAAGATTTATTAGATGGAGTACCAATCATGGGTACAGTTGCGGCAGGCGGATTAATTGAAACTTTTTCTGATGTTAATGAAACTCTCGACATTTCGAATGTGTTAGGCAAAAAAAATGTTTTTGCACTTACAGTTAATGGAGATTCAATGATAGATGCATGCATTGCAGATGGAGATATGGTTTTAATGGAGTCAGTAAAAAATATTTATGAAATTAAGAATGGCATGATTGTAAGTGCGTTAGTTCCTGGATTGGGAACTACTTTGAAATACTTTATAAAAAAGGAAAACAAAATTTATCTAGAAGCCGCAAATAGTTCTTATGAGCCTATTATTCTTGATAAAGACAAAGTAATAATACAAGGAAAGCTACTTGCAGTTTGGAGAAAGGTATAGTAGGAAAATTTTATAATTTTTATTTGAACTAAGTTTTATTTGGTTTTATAGTGATATTAATGAATCGTTATAAGGAATTTTCTCACTTGTATGTCTTATAAGAATTTGGAAAATATTTCTGTTTTTGATTTAGTTATTCAATTGTGGGAATTAATCAACAACAAGAGAAAAGTTCAACTTTTAATTTTACTTGTTTTAATGCTGGCTAGTTCTCTTTCTGAGATTTTATCTCTTCTGGCAGTACTCCCTTTCCTTCAAGTTTTGTTAGAACCTGAAGCAATATATAAATTTAAGTTTATAGTTGAAACTCTGAATTATTTTGGCCTTAGTGACTCCAACCAATTACTTCTACCGATCACAATACTTTTTATAATTGCTGCAATTTCCTCTGCAATCATTCGAATAACTAATTTATGGTTCAGCAATCTGCTTGCTGCAAAAATTGGAAGCGATTTTAGTATTCAATCTTTTCAAAAAATACTAAATAAACCATATTCTTTCCATATCAATAGTAACAGCAGTGGAATTATAAATACAGCGACAAAAGAAGTATCTGATACTGTTATTGTTATTAGGCTTATCCTAAATCTGATAACTTCTTTTTTAATTGTCTGTGGCTTAATTTTAGGTTTAATAATCATTAATTGGCAAATTGCTTTAACATCTATTTCTTTGATCTCCTTAAGTTATTTTCTTATTGCTTTCTTTACAAAAAGAATATTTATAAATAATAGTAAGTTTATCTTGAGAAATAATGTATCTCTTATTAAAGCGACTCAAGAAGGATTAGGATCTATTAGGGATGTTTTACTTCATAATGCCCAAAAAACCTATTTGGATTTATATAAAGTTTCTGAAAGACCAATACGTTTAAAACAAGCAAAAAATGCATCTTTAACACAATTTCCTAGGTTTGGATTAGAGGGCCTTGGAATATCTTTTATTGCAATTATTGCATATGTTTTGAGTACGATAAGTTCATCTAGTGCAGAAATTGTTGCCCTTCTTGGAACTTTAGCTTTAGCTGCTCAAAGAATGTTACCTGCCATGCAACAAATTTATAGTTGTTGGGCGTCCATTAAAGCTAATCTTGCAACAGTGGTTAAGGTAATCAAAATTTTAAAGTTTTCTACTGATGAAATTATAAATATCGACCCTTCTCAAAAATTAGATTTTAAAAGTGAAATAAAATTGGAAAATATTTCTTTTAGGTATTCTGAAGATTCCCCATTAGTTCTTAATTCAGTAAGTTTAACTATAAAAAAAGGAGAAAAAATTGGCATTGTCGGAGAAACAGGCTGTGGGAAAAGTACCTTCATTGATATTCTAATGGGCCTTTTAGAACCTGATTCTGGAGATATATTTGTTGATGGTATTTGCGTAAATGATAGATTTAATAAATCTTTAATTAAATACTGGCGTAATTCTATATCACATGTTCCACAAGATATATTCCTTTCTGATACTTCAATTGCTGAAAACATAGCCTTTGGTGTTAAAAAGAAAAATATAAATTATGAAAAAGTTGAAAAATCTGCAAAGAAAGCAAAAATAAAGAAATTTATTGAATCAAAATCATTGGGTTTTAATAGTATTGTTGGGGAGAGAGGTATTTCTCTAAGTGGAGGACAAATTCAAAGAATTGCCATAGCGAGAGCTATTTATAAAAATGCAGATATTTTAGTTCTTGATGAAGCAACTAGTGCTTTAGATAACGAAACTGAGAAGGAAATAATTTCAGAGATAAATAGTTTAAGTGAAAATTTAACAATAATTATGGTTGCTCATAGATTATCAAGTCTTGAATATTGTGACAGGGTTATTAGATTTGAAGGTGGAAGGATTTCTTAAGGCATTAAATATAAAGATTAGAAATAAAAGCATTAATCACTCGATTAGTTAACTTATAATAAATTTTAAAAATATTTTTATGCGTTCTGTTTTTTGGAAATTAAAAGTTTTTTTTAGAAATAGAAAATCTTTTAAAAAATATTATCGTTATATTTCACATATAAAAAAGAAAATATTTTCATATATTGATTCTTATAGGTTTGAAAAATATATAAATGTTTATAAGGATCAAAAATTGATTTTCAAGATACTAGATATGGGTGAAATTTCAAGGTGGAGAGCGGACCTGTTTGATACAAAAGAACCAGAGACATTGAAATGGATAGATGGGTTTTCAATGCATGATAATTTCTTAGACATTGGAGCAAATATTGGTGTTTACTCTATCTATGCCGCATTAAGAAATATACAAGTTATTGCGATAGAGCCAGATTCATTAAATTATGCATTACTAAACCTTAATATCAGGAAAAATAATTTAAATAATCTTATACTCCCTTATTCTATTGCTCTAAATGATATTGAAAAATTCTCTGTTTTTAATATTTCCTCCCTTGAATGGGGAGGAGCTTTGAATTCGTTTGGAAATCAACTTGATTATAAGGGAAATACTTTTAATCCAGTTCATAAGCAGGGAGTATATGGATTACCTCTAGATCATTTTCTAGATAGAACTAATTTTTTTCCTAATCACATAAAAATAGACGTTGATGGAAATGAATTTTTAATTTTAAAGGGAGCAATAAAAACATTAAAATCAGAATCCTTAAAATCTTTACTTGTAGAACTAGATGAATTAAGAAATGATTATCAAGATTCAATTGAACTTATTCAATCTTGTGGTTTAGAGTTAATTAATAAAACACATGCTGAAATGTTTGACAATTCAGATTTCAGCACAACTTATAACCATATCTTTAAAAGGCCATAAAATTTAGGACTTTTTAATTTTTTTCTTCAGCAATATAATCTTGTTCCTGATAGTTATATATGAAATATACTAGATATGTTAATGGGTTTAATAGATATGAATAATGCAACGATGAAATGAGGAAAAATACAATTAATTTTTTACAGTTTTTAAAGATAAGAATACAAAAAGATACGAAATTTATAATTCCTAAAGATTTTATATAGAAAAATAAAGCAATTTCATTGCTATTTGCTTGAAGATAATATTTATGAAAAACTTCAAATTTTTGGAACTCTTCAACGTTTCCCGGGAGGAATGATAGGGCACTTAAAAATAATTCTCTATTTGTTAGTTGATCTAATATTATACTTGCAGATCTATCTCTTATACTAAGACCAATTAAAATTAAATTTACTTTTATAACTTCTATATTGTTAAAAAATAATATTATGAAAGTAATAAAAAATATAGTTCCGAATATTTTATAAAAAATGATATTTATTTGTTTTATTTTTATAAATAGGGATTTCCTAAAAAAGTATATTACAGATATAAAATAAGCCGCAAGGTGAGTTTTGCCATTTGAACTATAAACTGAAAAAGCCAATATTAATTGTTTAAAATCAATTTTTTTTAGTAATGTAATCGCTAATACTCCAAGAATAAAACCATTTAAATGAAAATTTTGTAAAATTCCACTACCACTAAGATTTTTTGCAATGTTTTCTGGAAAGAAATTTAATTGAATTTGGAAAATTGTCAAAAATATATTTATGAAAAAAAATACGTTTAAATAAAATCTTGCAAAATGATTATTAAACTTAAGCTTAGGTAAAATTAACAATGGAAGAAACCCATCTAAAGTTTGTTTTGTAGATAATAAAAACATCTTATTTCCTAGGTTTGGAAGTGCAAGTAGCAGAGATAGAATAAGTATTATTAATATGCAAACTTCATATTTTTTAAATTTTACATAAAAGCTTAAAGATATAAAGATTATTAATGTTGCTAATTCACATAAAATTTGTATTTCTCCAAAAACAGTATTATAGAAAAACTCTTTAGCAATACATAAGAAAATAATTGCTAAACAGAGTAAGTTATTAACCTTAATCACTCTAAATCACCGCTAAAAAAAGATTTACAAATTTCCAATATTTTTTTACTTGATTTCCCATCTCCAAATGGATTATTTATTGAGGACATTTTTTTGTAATGTTTTTCATCAGATATCAATCTAGTGCTTTCGTTAATTATTAGATTTTTATTTACGCCGACTAATTTTGCTGATCCTGAGCTTATTGCTTCTTCTCTTTCAGTCTTATTTCTTAAAACTAATACTGGTTTGCCTAAAGTGGGAGCCTCTTCCTGAATGCCCCCAGAGTCTGTCAAGATAAAATGGCACAATTTCATTGTGGCTATTAATTCATTATATTTTAAAGGTTCTGTTAGTTTTATTCTCGAATTATTTGATAACAATTTCAGGATTGAATTTCTTACAATTTTGTTTTTATGCATTGGAATTACAAAATATACTTGTTTATTAATTTCTAGAATTTCAAGAATTGAGCTACAGATATCTTTTATATTTTCCCCCCAATTTTCTCTCCTGTGGAATGTAGCTAAAATTATTTTATATTTATCATCAATTTGGTTTTTTAGAAAATTAGGAATGAGATTTTTTGAGGATTCGGAAATTAATGCGTCTATTACAGTATTTCCAACAACAAAAGTTCTTTTCAAAATATTTGATTTATTTAGATTTTCAGAAGCTTTTTTTGTTGGAGAAAAATGAATAGTGGCTATTTGTGATATTAATCTTCTATTTGCTTCTTCAGGGAATGGCTCATTAAGATCATCGGTTCTTAACCCAGCTTCTATATGAGCTATAGGGATTTTTAAATGAAAAGCCGAAAGTGCTCCTGCCAATGCACTAGAAGTGTCTCCCTGAACAAATATTAAGTCTGGAGGGAAAGCCATAAGTTCATCATTAAGTTTTCTAATTGTTTCTGAGACAACATAATTTAGGGATTGATTATGAACCATTACTTCTAGATTGTTATTTGCCTTAATTCTAAAAATATCAAGAACTTCATTTACCATTTCTTTGTGCTGGCCTGTTAAAACAACTCTTATTTTGAAAAATTTTGAATTATCGAATTCTTTAATCACCATTGCCAACTTAATAGCTTCTGGTCTTGTTCCTATGATAAAAGTTACAGATTTTTTAACTTGCATAATTTCTGTTGCTTAATAAAAATTACGTCTATTTTTTTATATGTCTTTTCCATTCAGGTACTAGATCTTTAAGAATCTCTAATGATCTAGAGATATTTTTTTCGTCAAGTGCATTTTTTAATGAGTTAATTTTAGGCCAAAACATTTCGGCTTTAATGAAATTTTCTCTTGCTTTATATATTAATGGATGATCTGTTGATTCTGAATTATTACTTATAAGCATTTCTTCATAAAGTTTTTCCCCAGGTCTTAATCCCTTTATTTGAATTTCAATATCTCCTTCGGGATTAGTTGAATCTTTTTCAGTTAAACAACTTAATTTAATTAATTTTCTAGCTAGATCAATTATTCTTACAGGCGCACCCATATCTAACAAAAAAACTTCTCCTCCTTTTGAAAAAAGGGAAGCTTGCAAAACTAATTGAGCAGCCTCTGGGATAGTCATAAAATATCTTATGATATCAGGATGGGTAAGTGTTATTGGACCACCATCAGCAATTTGATTTAAGAATAGAGGAACAACTGATCCTGATGAATTCAAAACATTCCCAAATCTTACCATCGAGAACATTGTGGAAAAGCCATCTTTTTGTTTGGTTGAATTTTCTTCAGAATTTGCAAGAACTACAAGTTCGGCTACTCTTTTTGATGCACCCATTATATTAGTTGGCCTCACTGATTTATCTGTAGAAACTAATATGCATTTTTTTACATTTGCGAGCTTGGCTGCTTCACAAATAGCAATTGTTGAAAAAATATTATTTTCAATTCCTTGAATAGGATTAGCCTCAACAAGTGGAACATGTTTATAAGCAGCAGCATGATAAATAATATCAACTTTATTTTTTAAACAAATATCTTCAACCAAACTTTTGTCACAAGCATTACCCAGAAGTGGTAACAACTGCACATTTTGGTTTGATAATTTTTCTGATTCTAAATTAATTTGATATAAATTACTTTCACAGTTATCTAACATTATTATTTTTTTTGCTCTTATTTTTATAATTTGTCTACATATTTCACTCCCTATAGAACCTCCTGCACCAGTTATTAGAATTGTTGAATCTTCTAAAATAGAAGATAAACAACTTACATCAGAAATTATTTCATTTCTCTCAAGAAGTTCTTCTATTTTTAATGGTTTTAAATTGTTAATTTTTAATTTTCCTGATGTTATTTCTTCAATTGAGGGTATTTCTGAAACGGGGTAATTGAACTTTTTTAATCTTAATAAGATTCGTCTTCTTTCAATCATCCTTAGAGAAGGAATAGCTAAATAAATTTCATCTAGGTCTTCAGAAAAATCATTAATATCTTCTGGAGATTTTATTGGAATACCATTTATATTTCTTCCCCAAAGGTTTTTGTTATCATCTAAAAAACATTTGATTATGTGATTTTTTGAAGTTTTCAAATTCGATGCAAGAAGAGCGGCGGCAGACCCAGCACCGTAGATTATGATTTTTTTCTTATTACTTGAATTTAATTGAACTATATTTATTAGTAAATCTCTTAAAGTAAATCTTACAAAAATGCTTATTCCAGCAAGAACCAGCCATAATAAAATTAATTGACTTATTAATATATTAGATTTTGATATTAACCCTATAATATATAAAGTTAGAATTAGAATACCATTTCTTACTATTATCAAGTTAATAGCTCTAGATCCCTCATAAATAGCGAGACCTTTATATTGTCCAGAAAATAAATAAATAAGAAAACCTAGAGGAACTATCAAATTAGATAATTCCTTATATTTAAAAAAATATGGGTAGTAATTCCCTTCAACTAGAAAGTTTGTAATTGCAACAGAAAAAGGCAATATTAAGAGGTCTATAATTACAAGAAATAACCTTCTTATGAATATTATTAATTTTGAATTTTTATTAATTAACCAATCCAAATTATCGATAATTTTAAATTGTTTTATATTTTTCATTTTTGAAGATTTTTTATCAATTTCCTATTTAAAGTTGATGTTTTAAGTATCTATATTTTTTATAATTTAACATTTTTTAAATATACCTTTATTGAAAATTATTCTTTGCAACAATTTTTCATTTAAATTTTTATTTTTTATTAATTGAATCAACAAAAGGTAATGCTTTTTTCTGATCAAGCCAAATCGCAATAAATAATTCCGCAATAAGAAAGACTGAGGCTATTTTTATATTAAGAAAAATGATGTTTAATGATAAAATTAATGTAAAAACTATATATAGGGAAGATACAGAAGCATGAGACCAACCTGATTGATGTAGTCTTTGGTATAAATGAGATTTATGAGCTTCGAAAATTGATTGACTATTTAAAAACCTTCTCGGTATGCAAATTAGTGCATCAAGGATAAGAGGCGCACTAATAAAAAAGATTTTAAATGCAGTAATCCAACTATTGCTAAGTAGAATTAATCCAGTCAATACACCACCAAGATAAGTACTACCTACATCTCCCATAAAAAGTTTAGAAGGACTCCAATTAAATAAAAGAAATGCTATTAAAGAACCTACCAGAGGCCAATATGAATTAGATATCAAAATTGATCCTGAGGTAATTACTATTATCATTGATCCACAAACTAACCCATCAAGTCCATCCATGAAATTTATAAAGTTAATTAAACCAGTAAATACAACTATGAAAAAATTAAAAAATAATATTTTTAAGTAAAAAGGATAATTAATTATTATATTCTGAGAAAATAATGAGGTCGAAAGTAATAAAGTAACAGTGGAAACCTGAACAATATATCTATCTCTTTTTTTTATATTTTTAATATCATCAAATAATCCTACTGCTGAAAGAGGTAAAGAAATTATTGGGTTATAATTTCCTTCTAAGGCCATGAAAAATGTAGCAACTATTACGAATGAAATCCCACCTGCTGTTGGTTTAGGTGAAATATGAGAGCTTCTTTTATTTGGCTTATCAATTAAATGTTTCCTTAAAACAGGAATTAATAATTTCAAAAAAATTAATGTAATAAAACCTGAAATTAATAAAGTTTTTATATTATTAGCTAATAGCATTTTACTAATTAGTAAATTTTTTATTTAATTTTATCAATTTATATTTTAATGATATTAGAAAACTAAAAAGCTAAAAAATATTAAGAAATAACCTTTAGTTATTTATTAATATTTTTTAATTAAAAATAGGCTATTTTTGTAAAAGATCTTTAATTATGAAATAAAAAGATTCTCTTATTATTTTCCTTGAATAGATATTCTTTGCTAGCTTGTTAGCCCTGAGGCCCATATTTGAACGGGTATTCCTTGGAAGCTTGTACATCTTAATCATTATTTCCGCTAGATCTCTTGGTTTACCAGGTTCGCATGTTAGTCCAATTTTGTTTTCGTTTATTTCTTTATTAATGTCTCCCCCTATTGAAGAAATTATAGGCCTTCCAATAGCATATGCATCATAAAGTTTATTTGGTGATATTCCATATTTAAATAATGCGACATCTTTTAATGATATTAATATCGCATCTGATTCAATAATTTTAGATGGCATTAAATCTTTAGAAATAGAGTTTTCGAATTTAATGTTATTAATTTGTCTTGATTTATTAATCAAATTATTTTTTTCTGGACCATCTCCAATAAAAGTTATTTGTACAGGATGATTTTTGAGAAATTTTGCTGCTTCTACAACATTAACTAAATCATTAGCTAGTCCATGAGCACCCGCATAAAGTATTTTAAATGGTCTTTTAAAATTAAAAAATTCATCCTCTTTTGGCAATGTTGAATATATAAATTTTTCTAAATCAGGACCGTTTGGTAACCATGAAATTTTCTTAGCACCTATTTTTTGTATATATGATTCCATTCCCTTTGATAAAACAATTACAAAGTCAGATTTTACATATAGTTGTTTTTCTATCCATTTAAGAATACGTATATATATGCTATTTGGATTTGCATCAGCTAAATCAATTAATATTTGAGGCCATAAATCTCTAACTTCAAAGATAAAAGTAATTCGAAAAAGTTTTGCAAAAACGAGAGAACAAAAGGAAGTTAATATTTGCGGAGAACTTGCAATAATTACTTTTGGTTTAGATTCTTTAATTATTAAAATTAATTGAACAATTAATAGATTAATACAAAAACTTATTAAATTAATATATCTTTTCCAATTATTTTTTTTATATGGAAACACTTTTACCCATATCCAATTTAATTTTTCAAATTTTTCAAATCCAAATAATTGAATACCTTTTAGTTTAAGAAAATCTCTTTTTGATAAATTAAAATCTGAAGAGAAGACTTTAACTGCAAGATTTCTACGTGATAGGTAAGATGCTATTTCAAAATGACGAGTGCTTCCAGGCATGTCTGGAGTATTAGCAAATTGATTAATAAGCCATATTTGTTTTTTTCTTTTGAAATCTTTTTTAGTCATCTGAAAAATATGAAAATAGAATTGCGAAAAATCAAGTTTTAATATAAAAATTCAATTTTATTTTATATTTAATAAATCCTTTTTTAATTTAATTGATAAAAATAATTCATTTTCACCTTTAGGGAAGATTCCATAAATAAAAAGAGAAAAGCGTTTTTTTCTTATTCCGAATCCTTCCGAAGTCCATGTCTTTTTGAAAATATTTTTTAGTTTTTTTTGAGATCTAACTTTTGTATTTTTTAAGATTTGTTTTAAAACTTTTTTATTTAAATCTGGCCCTTCATGCCAATTTTGTCTCCATTTTATTGGATATTTGCATTTTAGATTATCTACTATAAAAAGTTTTAAATCTCCTTTTGGTAATAACTTAACTTTGATACTTCTCTCGTAATCTACTCCTAGTTTTTTGTATCCATCATGAGAGGCTTTTGTCCAAATATAACCATTTGAATCTTTCCCGGACTCAAAATTTAATAGTTTTGCTATCCTCCCAACTCGAAAAGATCCCCATACTTGAATTGGCTCAATCCAATTAGATTTTTTATTTATTTGTCTATTTATTTTTGATATTTGTATGATGTTATGACCTTCTCCTGACCGTTCAAAATCTCTTGTATAAGAACTATTATATTTACTAGTCCCTGTTTCAATAAGGATTGGAAGCCCTTTATAGAAAACATCAAATGATAAAAAGTCAGAGTGACAATGTCCTGGGAATTCTTCACAACAAGGAGATCCCCATTTTATGCATACTTCCCATCCATTTCCAATCCTAATTATTGTCCAACCAGTGTTTTTTAAAATATCAACTTCCTTATTTAAATTTTCTAAGTTTATTAATTTTAAATCATAATTATTAGAGTTAAGTTGGCTAAGTAATAATCTTAGTCCTGTTAAATTATTGTTTTTTTTATTTAAATAACTAAGTGCAAATGATAAAACAGTATCAATATTTGGGGCATCTTTCTTAGGGCTATCATTAAATGAGGGGAAATTCCCATTAATCAACCTAATTTTCTTTGTCCATTCAGTCATAATAATTAATTTTGAAGTAAGCCACTCCCATCTAACACCTTTAATCTTTTCAACCAAAAAAGCCATTTCTAAAAGCCTATCAAGAATTAATATGTGGTAACTAGCAGATCTCTCAATATGTCCTCCGTCATTGAGTATTTGATAATCTAATTGTTTTTTTAAAGTCAAAGCGGTTTTATTTAACATTCTTGTCGCTTTTTCACCATCAAAATTTAGACTCCCAACGATTAGAGTAATTAAATTTTCTAAATAGTGATTTGGAGTAATTGATTTTTCAAGATGTTTTTGAAGCCAACATAATTGATCCCATAAAGATTCTATTCTTCTATCAGTTTTCAATTTTGGGCAAAAAATAAATAACCATATCCAATTTCTCGCTCTAATGGAAATTGTATAACTATCCCAACCGTATCCTTTGCCAACATGATTATTATCTATCCAAAAATCAATAATGGCCTCTAAATATTTAGAGTCTTTAGGCCAAATTCCTTTTGAAACTGACTCCTCAATATATTCTCTAGCCCAATCAAAATAATGTAAATTATATGCCCATAATTTCGTCCATTTTTTATTCTCCCATTTAAAAGGTATTTGTAATTTTCTTGATTCATTAAGAAATTTAAATTCAATTTCTTTTTTATAAATATCTCTCTCACTAATTAAATTAGGTAATTTATTTTCAATATTAGTCTTCCATTTTGGCTTATTATTTTTTTTATCTAGATAAAGTAAATTATACTCTATAGGAAGTTTTTCATTGAACAATCTATGAACATGGAAAAGTAATCTTTGAAATAATAATCTTGGTCCAAAATTGATAATTGCAGCTATAATTTTCATTCTAGAAAATAAGTGATATTGCAAAAATCTAAGAATTCTAAATTTTTTAAATTAATTTTTTTAAATTCACTATGACCAACTAAAAAGATTAATAAATCGCATTTTTCCAAAGTCTCTTTGATTGAATAAATTTTTAATTCTGCATTATTTTTTATATTTGGATCACAAGCCAAAACTTCCTTATTCTCTATCTTTGAAAGTTCATTATAGATTTTTAATGAAGGAGATTCTCTTATGTCATTGACGTCTGGTTTAAAAGAAAGTCCCATGCAACCAATTTTTATTTGATGACCTTTCTTGTTTTCTAATTCTTCAGAGTATTTAATTATTTTTTTAATTATCCAATCTGTTTTGAAATTATTAACTTCTCTGCCTGTTTTTATTAATTTCGCATGTTCTGGAAATGCAGAAATAATAAACCAAGGATCAACTGCTATACAATGACCTCCTACTCCTGCCCCTGGTTTTAAGATATTAACTCTGGGATGATGATTTGCTAAATTAATAAGTTGTGAGACATCGATATTTAGAGAATCGCAAATTATTGATAATTCATTAGCGAAGGCAATATTTACATCTCTAAAACTATTTTCTGTGAGCTTTACTAACTCAGCTGTTTCTGAATTAGTTTCAAATATTTCACCATTGCAAAATGATAGATAGAAATTTTTAGCTTTAGAAGAATCAAAACTTGAAGAAGATCCTACGACCCTATCATTGTTTTTTAATTCATATAATATATTTCCAGGTAAAACTCTTTCTGGACAATAAGCAATGCTAAATTCGTTATCTTTTAAACCTGAATTTTTCTTTATTAAATGAGCTACTTTTCTTGTCGTCCCTATTGGACAAGTAGACTCTATCAAGATCATTTGATTTTTTTTGATTACTTTTGATATCGCATTTGCCGCAGACATTACATGATCAATATTTGGTTGAGGTACACCTTGCTTACTATTTTTAAATGGAGTTGGAACTGCGATTAGATATACATCACAAGAAATAGGATTCAAAGTTGCTATGAAATTATTTCTTGCAATTGAAAGTTTTAAAGCTTCATCCAAACCTGGTTCACTTATATTTAGTATTCCATTATTAAGATTTTCTATTAGTTTAGGATTAATATCAACGCCTATAACTTTGTGTCCAGCTATAGCCAATATACAGGACGTTGGCAGACCTATATAACCCAATCCAAAAACACAGCAATTCAATTTCAAATTCTTTTTAAATCATCATATAGTTTATATTACACATTTATATTTATTTTTTTTTCTTTATTACTTAAAATAATTTCTCCCAAATATTTTTCTGTTCAATTTTTATTATTTACTAGCTTTCAAAAGCCATTCTTGGACTTCAAATATCTGCTCAATTGGTATAGGAGATTCATGATTTTCTTTAATTGAATTTAGGAAAGATGAAATGCAATTTCTTTGACCTTTATCTTGTTTTAATTTGCTTATATTGATATTTCTTTTAAATCCCCATGATCTTAATTTAAGAAAATTATTTAGTTGTATAACTTTGGAATCTCCAAAAACTTCTATTCTTTCTTTTGGGAAAGCTTTACTGCCGCTTGAATAATAATGAATAGTTCCTATTGATCCATCCTTAAAGGCTATTGATATTGAAAAACTATCAGGATGCTTCTTATTTTCGTATAAATAATTTACTTGAAGATTATTTATTGGGAAATCCACTAGAAATCTTAGAAGGTCGACAAAATGACAAGCTTCCCCCAATAATCTTCCACCACCCTTAATTGGATCTTGTGACCAATGTTTTGAATCTACATAACCAGCATTACAAGTATAAATAAAGGATTTAGGACCATTTATATTATTCAATAATTTTTTAAACTCTAAAAGAAGTGGTGCAAATCTTCGATTGTAGCCAACCATTAGAATATTACCACCAGTATAAGAGTTCTTAATATTTTCTAATTCGTAATTCGTCAAACAAAGAGGTTTTTCAACGAAAACATTTTTACTGTTTTTTAAAACTTTTTCAACAAAACCCCCATGAGTGTCATGCCTGGTTGCTATAACAATTGTATTGCAACTATCACTTTTTATTATCCCTTCAGAATCTGTTGATATTTGGCTGAATTTATAATTCCTTCCTAAAAATCCAAGTTTTTCTCCTCGTGAGGAACCTAAACTATCTAAGTGACAATTAGCTTTAGAAAATTCAGGAATAAGGACTTTACTAGCATAATTACCAGCGCCTATAAAACTAACAATAGGATATATTTCTGTTTGAGAAATTGTCCTTTTTTTGAAGAGATTTATGGTTCTCTCATAATCAATTTTTGTTGGGTATTCAATTAATATTCCTAATGAGTCAGAACTTTCAATAAGTGTTTTATATGCTTCTTGGGCTTTGTTTAAAGAAAATTTATGAGTAATTAATTTGTTAACTTTCAAATTCCCTAAAGATAATGTTTGCAAAATCGCTTCAAAGTTTCTTTGTTCTGTCCACCTTACAAAACCTATTGGATAATCTTGACAATCATCTTCATAACTTGAATCATATCTTCCAGGACCATAACTACAACTTACTTGAAAAGAAATTTCTTTTTTATAAAAAAGATCTCGTCTTAATTGCATACCAGTTACGCCAACCAGAATTATTCTTCCTCTTTTTCTACATATTTTTGCTGCAATATCTAGCGGCTCATTTGAAGTTGTTGAAGCAGTGATAATAATGCCATCTATATATTGACCATTATTTTCTTTAAGGCACCAAGAAACAGGATCTTTTTCTCCATTCAAATTTAAAGTTTTAATGCCAAACGAATTTGCTATTTCGCATCTTTTTTTATCTGGATCCAGCCCAAAAACTATGCACCCCTGAGCAATTAAAAGTTGAGCAGTTATTATACCAATTAAACCTAAGCCGCTAACAACGAAAACTTCACCTAATGTTGGTTTTGCTAGACGAATTCCCTGAAGACCAATTGAACCTAGAACTGTAAATGATGCATCTTCACTGCTTACCTTTGAAGGTATAGATGCGCATAGCATTTCAGGCACTGCGACAATTTCTGCATGTGGTCCATTTGATACAACTCGATCACCAATTTTAAACTTTTTTACCGATGAACCAATTTTTATAATCTTACCTACATTACAGTAGCCGAGAGGTAAAGGTTCATTTAATTTGTGATTTACAGCATCAAAAGTTGAAATGATACCATCGGTTTTAACTTTATTTATAACATCTTTAACTTTATCTGGTTGTTGTTTTGCTTTTTCTATATAGTTACTTTTCCCAAATTCTACTAACATCCTCTCAGTACCTGCCGAAACTAAAGAGAATTCAGTTTTAATTAAAACTTGATTAGCTTTCATCTCAGGTACAGGTACTTCTGTTAAAAGAGATTCTCCTGTTTTCAATGATTGAAATATTTGCTTCATTTAAATTTAATCTTTTGAATTCATATTATAAGTTCTGATTATAAAGCTTCATTTATTATTAGATAAATAGGAAGATATTAATTTTCGATATTATATGGGTAAATTTGCTCCTTTTCATCTTTACTTGGGTATTGAATGAGAACAGCCCTATATTTACCCTTAAAGACGAATAAACTTCCTGCGGCTGCTCCTATATTTCCATATCTTTTGAAAATATTTTTCATATCTTTTATACTCCCTGCACCTCCAATAATTGTTAAAGGAGTTGTAGCATGAGAATATAATGAATCTAGTAGTTTTAAGTCATAACCTTTCATTCTGCCGTCATTATCAATTGAATTTATTATTATTTCACCAGCTCCAAGCGATTGGAATTTATCTAGAAATTCCAATGGAGTATAGTTTGATTTTTTTTGTCCATTATGAGTAAAAACTTTATATTTATTTAAAAGGCCATATTTTTTTACATCCATAATTACAACAACACTTTGACTCCCAACTCTTTTTGCGGCTTGGATAATTAAATCGGGATTGCTTATACACGCACTTCCAATGCCAACTTTTTCTACTCCAAGGCTTATTATCTTTTCTATTTGTTCAAGATTTTTAATCCCACCTAAATAACATAAAGGCATTCTACATTCTGAGGCTATTTTGCTTATTAAATCGTAGTTTGGTTCCTTATCATTAATAGTTGCTTCAATGTCAGATATGATTAGCTCATCAGCCTTTTTCTCATTAAATATTCGAACAGCATTTAAAGGGTCGCCTACATATTTTGAATTTTCGATGTTGAAGTTTTTGGTTTTTATTAAACCATTTTGATGAATAAGAAGTGAGGGTATAATTCTGGGTTTAAGCATAATTATAAATTTGCAAAATTTCTTAGGATATTAAGACCATTATCATGACTTTTCTCTGGATGAAATTGAATCCCATATATATTTTCTTTATTTATAATTGAAGCAAATTTAACTTCATAAAGAGTTTTCCCTAAGACATAGTCTTGATTTTCTGGATCATAATAGTATGAATGCAAAAAATAAAAACTGGGATTCAAAATTCCTTTAATTAAAATATTTTTTTGAAGCTCTACATTGTTCCATCCCATATGGGGCAAGATTAAATTTTTAGTATTAGAGGAGAATTTTTTTACTTTTCCTTTTATCCAACCAAAGCCTCTAGATAGGCCTTCTTCACTTTCATTTGCCATTAATTGCATTCCTATACAAATTCCTAAAATCGGGATCTTTTTCTTTAATACCAGAATATCAAGTTCTTCTTTTAAGCCTAAATTTTTTAACTTTTGCATTGCCCAGTCAAAAGAGCCAACTCCTGGTAATATGATTTTTGATGATTTATGAAGATCTTTAATATTAGAAGTAATTTTATGTTCGATTTGTAGACTTCTATAGATATTAGAAAAGGCTTTTACATTGCCGAGTCCATAGTCAATTATGGAAATCATCGTTTGCCACCAACTTCTAATTTTAATATTTTCATTATTCTAGACCCAATAAAATAAATCCATTTTTGAGATTTGTAATCTTTATAAGTTTTTAAAGGTAATTTCAAATAACTATCTAATATCTCTCTCGTTATGCCTAGTTTATTGGAAATAAAATTAATTTCATTACTAATATTATTTTCGTCCCAAGGTTTCTCTTTAAGTTTTTCTAATGCTTTTTCCCGTGATAATTGTTTTGTTAATATAAGGCTAGAAAATTGCACTTTTCTAGTATCAAATCCAAATCTTTTAGGTAACCAATAGCTTTCATAAAAACGGGTAAACCTTGATTCAAAATGCTTTTGAGGGTATGGTTGCCATCCGAATTCATTCGAGAGTAATTTTATTGCCTTTTCTTTTGTGTAATCAAAATAGTTTAAGGGTCTTTCTACTTTAATATTTTTAAAATAAGGCAATATAAATTTGTGCCAAAGTATTGAAGTAGTTGGGAAAGTATCTAAATTAATTAGGCCATGTTTTTTGTGTATATCTTTTAACTGCCTACTATCTGATTGAAAATACATCCATTCAATTGGATTTCTTACGCATTCGGTGGAAAGATTGCCACCAGTTAATATATATTTGACATCATATTTTGCTGCAAATTTATACATTGTTGCAAAAAAAGCATGATCTTGAGGAGTATCAATATGAGGCACTCCTGATTTGAAAAAAGATAATTGTAAATCTTTCATCTCTTCCCAATTAATTACTTCGGTATATAAATCTAGTTTTAAACCATCTACAATTTTTTCGATATTATTTACTGCGATTTGAGAGTTCCAACCTCCATCTACATGAAAAACAAGAACTCTTAATTTCATAACTTTACTAGCTAGATAAGTTAAATAAGAGCTATCTATTCCTCCACTCATACCAATAATACAGTCAAATTCTTTTCCTTTTCCTGCCTTTTTTATTTTATTAGTTAAAATTTTTAAACCATTTTTGTTATTTTTTTGTAAATTCCAGGCAGGTAATGTACGACTATAAAAAGTATTGCAGTGATCACAAAACCCCCTTTTGTCAAAGGTGATTGAAGAATCACTAGAATCCATTACACAATTAGAACATATCTTATAAGACAAACTTTTAAAATAAATTTATTTTAAATTAATTCACCAAGAAAAACAATTTAATATTTGATTTTCTTGATTTAATAGAATTTATTCAGTTTTTTGTAGATAGTTTTGAAAGATTTTAATTGATCAAATTGATCAAGATTCACGTTCTTTGGGTTAAAAGGTTTTTTGTTAAGCAAATTTGCCTTATTTATAGCTTCTTCAAGCCATCTTTTATTATTCAGGTTAATTAATATAATTCTTTCTTGTAATTCTTTTGGCAAGTCCTTGTAATAATCCTCTTCAGTAATTCCAACTATTCCTCCACTAAGAATGCATTCATATACACTCCTTGGAGAAGAATCACTTGAAGGTATTGATATATAAAGAATATATTTATTGAATTCTTCTAATAGCCTTATTTGGGATAATTTTCCTAAATCTTTATCAAACGGTTTAAGGTTTGAAATGATTTCGTTTCTATAGTCCTTATCTGAAAAAGGATAAATCAAATGAATTGGTATTTTTTTATCATCTTTCAAAAACTCTCTTGATTTAAAGATCTCTGCTGTTCTATAAAGTGGAGATAAACCTCTGAAGGAAACTATTGCTTTTTTACGTTTAAAAAATTTCTTATTCGACTTAGTTATCTTATTAACTAATTTAATATCAATACCATTCTGAATAATTAAAGGTTTAATCTTTGAAATTTGAAAAATTCTTTCTGCCATTTTTTTAGAGTCACATGTAATAAATAATGCAGATTTTATTGCTATAGAGCTTAAATATTTATATGGCATTGATTTGAAAGTCCTTACAAGTATTTCGCTTCCTTGTGGTGTGCCTATAAACTCTAATCCTGCAAAATGACATGCCCAGATAAAGTACATTGTATGTGCGTAATAGAGATTGTTAGGATACTTTTTGTTAAATCTTTTAAGCAAATATACTTGCAAAGGTAATAGGATTAGCTTTATTAAATTCCTCCAGATATTGCCTATCCTAGACATCCTTTTGAAAAGTAGCTTGTCAATTAAGAAGAGATTAAAAACTATATCTTTTTTATTCAGAAGGTTTTTAAAACCTTCACTCGATTTAGAATCAGTAAGTATATAAGGATTTACTTTGCATATTTTTTTAGCTGATTTATACCAGTCAATTGCATGAAAATCTCTAGCGCTACATACAAATACAATTCTTTTCATAAAATTACCTAATATCTTCTAATACTTCGTAAAGACTTTTTTGCTTTTTTCCCTTTTGAATAAATAAACCTTTTTTATCTAGTTTATACTTAAAAATATACTGGTTGATTTTTTTTATTCTTATTCCTTTCCAAAAAAATGGTGAGTATATATCAAAAACTGGGTTAATAGATATATGAAAAACTGTATATCCTAATTCAATTAATTCAATAACAACTGCAGAGGATCCTATTGCAATAACGTTATTGTTAGAGCGTATTTTTTTATTACTAAAAATTTCTTTTTTGGAAATAATATGTTTAAGATCTTTAATTAATTTTATGTGAGGAATCGAATTATTCATTATTGGATGGTTTCTAATACTCAATCTTCTATCAAATAAATAGGAAATTTCATTAAATAGAATCTTGAATTGAATTAGAATTTTATCCCTTGATCCAATGCAGTAAGGCAGATAAATACAGTTATGCGGGAGAGGATAGGTATTTTGATATCTTAATGTATTAATATTTTTTATATTATTTATATTCCAATTTAATTTTTCTGAAAGTATTTTTTTTTGATTTTTGCCATGAGTTATTAGTTTTTTAGGTGATCCATATCTATGGATATATTCGGTTGGGAATGATGGTAAACAAGAATGTATATATCCAACTGTAAGTATGTTTTTAAAATTTTTATTAATAAAAGCATTAAATCCTATTTGATATGGTTGAGCTTCATAGGAAGTAAAAATTACTTTTATATTATTATCTTCAATGATTCTTAGGATATTATCTTTAACTATTTTATATTTTTTGTATCCAGAATTTGAGATTCTTATTCCATCTTCGTCTTTTTTATTGAATAAAAAATTAATTAAAAAAGTAAAAAATTGAAAAAAGATTAATTTAAATGAATATTTTTTTGTTATTAGGATTATGTTTTTATCAATAATATTGGGGACGTCTTTTTCAAGATTTAACAATATCCATATAGTATTAGGACAATTCCTTGAAGAAGTATTCGTGTATCTATCATGAAATTCTCCTTTTATGGAAAAGTCATTTTTTAATGCCCATGATACACAAATATACTTGTATTCTCGATTGGAAATTTTTGTATAATTTACTCCATAATTTGTAATTATTTCCAAAAAATTCAGTATCACTTTTTTAATAATTATTATTGGGATTAGTTTCTTATAGCCAATTATCAAATTCAAATAATCTTGACCAATTCCTTCTGCCCAATTATTTAGATAGTATTTATTATCAATAATGTTTTTGAGATATCTATTTTTGTTCGCTGTAAAAAGCCTTTTTACTTTATTTAGGATTTTTTTTTGCGTTTTATTGATTCTCATGCAAATTTAAATATTTTAATGTTTTAATTAATCACTGAGTTTATAGTTTCTCATATTTTATCTTATCTATTAAATGCATTGATGAATACTGAAACTACTATTTTATTATTCTCCATAATTAATTAAATTCAATTTTTTCTGACTAATTTTTTTTATAAATTGTTTTTAAATATTATGGATATTATATTTCCCAAATTTTCTTTTTCAATTATTTTTTTATACTCCCTATCAGTGTTGACAATCAAGTCTATTATTTTTTTGGATAAAATAATTTCTTTTTGAGATTTTTGATTATTATCTAGGAGTTTTTCTTCAATATTTCTTGTAAAATTATCCCCTCCAACGATTCCTGTTGTTGATGGCTTATTCGTTAGATACCATTTAAGGTGGTTAGTAAAACTATATCCTTGCTGGTTGGTTATTTGACTTTTTTTATCTATTAATTTGCTCAACTCTTTAATTGATTTAATTGAGAAATAATTAACAACATGCTCATCAATAATGAATTTTTCGTATTCTGAATTCTTCCATATATTAATAATGGCATCATTTTTGTTAGGAGTAATAAGAATTATTTCTCCTTTTTTATTTAATAATTTAAATAGATTTTTAATATATTTCTTTGGATCGTTTATGTACTCTATAACGTAAAATAGAAATATTTTATCGAATAAAACTCCTTTCCCATTTAATGACTCGACATTGCCATAACAATTTATTTTAAGTTTATTTTGAACATAATTTCGTCTCTCTTCGCTGATTTCAATACCACAAACACTATGTCCAATATTTCTTAGAGAATTAAGAAAATATCCCCATGAACAACCTATCTCAAGGATATTTAATGATGAATTAATATTATTAAAATATTTTTTTATGTAATATTTTGATTGGATTGAACCATTATGAAAATCTTTTTCAATAGTGGGGATTTGCATTCCTGCATCTTTTAAACGAGTTTGATCTAATTGATTATTCTTTAGAGAATTACTTTTATCAATATTTGTAAAAAGAAAATCGCAGCTAATACAATTTCCAAGTTCAATATTACTTCCGCTTCTAGACTTTTTTATTAGCTTATTAGTACTCTTTTTACATATTGGACATTTTAAAATTTTCATGATTTATTTTTATGAGTAAAAATTTATCATTTGTTTTAAACCTTTTTTTAGAGTTAATTTTGGTTTAAAACCTGTGAGAGTTGTTAATTTGTCTATATTTGCAAAACATCCCAGAACATCACCTGGAGTACCTGTTGATTCTATTATTTCTAAATCATTTATTTCTAAACAATCTGCAATCATATGAATTAATTCCTTAAATGAAGTTTGTTGCCCTGTACCTACATTAAATATTTCGTTAGTTTTTTCAGAGAAGAGTACTAATATCCAAGCATCTATAACATCATCAATGTATATTAAGTCTCTAAATCTTTCTAGGGAACCCTTTACATGTACTTTATTATTCTTTAATAACATATTCAAAAAGATGCCAACAACGCCTTGATCTGGTTTAGTAATATCTTGACCAGCTCCATAAACATTAAACATTCTCAATGAGTTCCATTTAATACCCTTTGGCTCTGCGTAATTTTTTAGAAGGTTTTCGCAATAAAACTTTGAATTTGCATAGATTGACTTTGGATTACATGAAGTCATTTCGTCAATTGGGACAGAAATATTGTTTAAGTTATCCCCATAAACTACAAAAGATGATGCAAAAAGAATTCTTGGTATGGAATTTTTAATACAAAGTTCGATAATATTTAGTGTACCAATAATATTTAAATTTATGTCATGATGGGGGATGTGAAATGATCTTGGACCGGATGATTGAGCAGCTAGGTGAATTAGGGCGTCTATTTTGTGTAAATTGATTTTATTTATTTCAGAAATATTTG
>QCJI01000016.1 GCA_003216135.1 Prochlorococcus sp. AG-409-A22
TTTATGTCAATTGGGAAAACGTTCTGAAAAAGCTGCAAAGCTTTTGTCAAAGTTTAGTATTCAATCAAGATCAATAGAAGGTGGCATTGAAAAGATTCAACAAAGTATAATCAACTAAAAATCTGAGGATAATTCAATAATCTACTCCTCTTTTTAAATCGACTCCAACATTTGCATAATGTTTATGACAAACCATCTCAGAGTAAACATCAGCAAGTTCAAAGTATGAAGGTTCATTCTTACATCTTCCAGTAATAACAACCTCTGTGTCGGTAGGTTTTTTTAAGAGAGTTTGATGAATTGATTCAACTGGTAAAAGTTCTAAATCGACAGTTGGATTCAATTCATCCAAAATAATAGTTTTATATAAACCACTAAGAATAGCCGCTTTAGCAATTTCCCATGCTCTTTCAGCTTCAACGTAGTCAATTGGTTGTTGCTGCCCCCTCCATACAATGGCATCTCTGCCGGAACGCAAATGGTCAACTAAATGTGGATAACTATCTCTCAAAGCTTCTATAGCAGCGTCCTCAGTATAACCATTACCTCCTTTTAGCCATTGCAAAATTAAAACCCTATGACTCTTATCTTGAGATATTCCTTTCCCAATAGCTTGAAGAGCTTTACCAAGTGCACTTGTAGATTTACCTTTTCCTTCGCCAGTATAAACTTCAATTCCACCAGAAGCATTAATTTTACTGCTTATTGAATCTACCTCTCTTCTAAAACGCGGTCTCATTTCTGAATGAAGCTGAGATATTCTGACCAAAGAGGAAGGTGCTGCTCTTCCCGTAATAATTATCTCCAAGCCATCAGGACGATGTTGTAACGAACTTACAACTTCCTCTATATCAAGCATTCCTAAATCCAGGACTGGATTTAATTCATCTAGAACAACTACTGAGTAAAGTGAGCTCGCAATTGCACCTTTAGCAATATTCCAACCTCTCTCTGCCTCAGAAATATCAAATTTTGTAACTTGTTCAGCATTAAAGAATTCGGATCTTCCTGTCCTCACATGATCAATCAAGTGTGGGAATCCTCTTTGCAATGCTTCTATTGCTGAATCTTCATCATATGACCTCTCAGGACCTTTCAGAAATCTGAGTAAAAGAACTCTTGACTGTCTTTTTTCGCATATTCCTAATCCTATTGTTCTAAGCACCACGCCCAAAGCAGCCTGACTCTTACCTTTACCTTCTCCATCATAAATATGAAGTTGACCTTTTGATCTTTCCTGGCTGTCACTTGCGGTAACAATTCCAATACCTCTATTTCTACTTGTATTTGTCAATTGAACAAGGTGAGTAAATTTAATCTAAAATAAATAAATGAATATTATTAAAAATTTAATAATAAATTCAACCTATTCATATCGTTAAATTTTAAAGTCATTAGTATGTTCAATCAACTAGAAATTCTCTCTGATGAACAAAATGAAAAACTTTATACAATTAGAAGTTATATCAAGAATCTTCATAGTGTGTGTGTAGCTTATTCAGGTGGCGTAGATAGTACTTTGGTAACCTCATTGTCCTTCGAGCAATTAGGCAGTAAAGCAATTGCGATTACAGGTGTTTCACCTGCCTTAGCTAAAACATTACTTGAAGAAGCAAGAAGTCAAGCGAAATGGATTGGGATTAAACATTTAGAAATTGAGACATCAGAATTAGATCATATAGGTTATAGTAAAAACCCAAAAGATAGATGTTTTGCATGCAAAAAAGAGCTTCACAAACACACAAAATTTTTGTCTACAAAACTTAATTACAAAATTGTTTTAGATGGAGTTAATTTAGATGATCTTGCAGATTATAGGCCTGGAATTGAAGCAGCCAAACAAGCCGGAGTAATTTCTCCCCTGGCTAAATTTAAATTTACTAAAAAAGATATAAGGGATATTTCGCGAGCATTAGGCTTCCCTTGGTGGGACAAACCTGCTCAACCCTGCTTATCTTCAAGATTTCCTTATGGGTATGAAATAACAAATCAAAGACTAAAAATGGTTGAAATGGCAGAAGAATACTTAAAGAAAGGGGGAATATCAGAAGTAAGAGTGAGATGTCAAGGTACAACAGCCAGAATAGAAATCCCTCAAGAGCAACTAGAAAATTTTTTTAAGAATTATGATTTTAATAAAATAGTTCAATATTTCTCTAATTTAGGTTTTAATTGTACAAGCCTAGATCTTGAAGGATTAATAAGTGGTAAATTAAATAGATAGCATTCCAATCTAAACTGTTGTTCTAATCTGGTTATGAACTGTTGAAGGAGGATTTCGATTAATAATACGCAAGAGATGTTCTTTAGCCATCAAAGCTTCAATTAAATATGTACTAGCTCTTTCTGGCTTCATATTGTGTCCACAAGTAAAAATATCTACTGCAGAATAATTTGATTCAGGCCATGTATGTATTGAAAGATGAGATTCGGCTAGTAAAGCTATTGCTGTAACACCCTGAGGGTCAAATTTATTACTTATAAGATTTAGTACTTTTGCATTAGCCAATTTCGCCGCATTGCTTAATATACAACGTAAAAAGGATTCATCATTTAATTTTTCGTAATCACAACTATAAAGCTCTAACAAAAGGTGTTTACTTTGAGGGGCTAAATCATCTTCATTACCGAATGCTTTTAAAATTTGATCTTTTTCTGAGAATTCCATTCATGCAATTTATATGAATAATAGATTAGCTAAAAAATGCAACTTTTAAAAATTATAAATAAATCATTTGTGAAGAACCTAAAAAAGATTTATTAAACTTATCGAGATGTGTGGCACTTATAAGACATTGGCTCTCTTTCCCAACAGAATTTAATAATAGATTTTGTCTAGTTATATCTAATTCTGCTAATACATCATCCAATATCAATATTGGTGGCTCATTGAATGTTTTACGCAATAAGTCAAGTTCAGCCATCTTCAGAGCCAAGATAAAAGTTCGTTGCTGGCCAGATGAACCATATTTTCGTACTGAAATATCATTAATAAGAAACTCTATATCGTCGCGATGGGGACCAAAAGTGCATTTACCGGTTAATTGCTCTATTGAACGCTGTCTATATAATTGTTCTGCTATTTTCTTACTAATTATTTCTTCTTCTTCTTCTTCTTCAAGAATATTTGCTATCCCAGAAAGATAATTTATGCTAATTTGCTCTTTAGATTTACTCAAATGACTATGCCAATATTCAACGTATGGTTTTATTTTTGATAAAGCTCTTCTTCTACGCCTAAAAATTCTTGTACTTATTATTGACATTTGAATATCAAAACTATCAATAATTTCTGTAACTTGATCTTTTAAAAAACTTTCTGAACGCCAGAAATGGCTTCTTTGCTTTAAAAGCCTATTAAATCTACTAAGCAATTCGACATATACAGGTTCAAGCTGAGACACAACCTTATCTATCCATATTCTACGATAACTGGGTTCACTTCTAACAATATCTATATCATTAGAACAAAAACATATACTTCGAATATAGTTCTTTATTTCACTATTTTTTTTCAATAATCTGTCATTGACATAGATTTTTTTAGACCCTTTTCTAAATAAATGAACTTTTAAGTCATCCTTAAAATCAATATGACCACAAATCACCGCCGAATCACTATCATTCTCTATTAAATCTCTATCACTTAATGCTCTACTAGATTTTAGCTGGCTAAGAAATTGAACTGATTCAAGTAAATTTGACTTGCCAACACCATTACAGCCAAGAACAATGGCTCTTTGCTCCATCAGATCAATTTCGAAACTTTTATGGTTACGAAAATTATTTATTTTTAAGTTATTTAAGAAAATTTGTTTTATGCATTCCTTTGTCAAATTAGCTAAATTTAAAATATTTAGATTTTCTTTAAAGAAATTGAAAAATTTAAGGGCATGTAGCTCAGTTGGATAGAGCATCAGATTCCGGTTCTGAGAGTCGGGGGTTCGAATCCCTCCATGCTCGTATCACAAAAACTTAAAGTTTATAACCCATTACTCTAATTCCATTTGGATCTAAGATGAATCCACTTTCTTCTAAACTTTTAAAGGAGGAAACTGGAGCCTGTACAGAAATACTGCATCCTGGCATTTGCCTATTTATTTTTTCAAGTGTTACTTGAAGAAGTATCGAATAAAAAAGTGTCTGATTTTCGCCTGATTGAGCACTTAAGTTCCATAAATTAGCATTTAATCCTCTATCGGAAGTAACCCTAACAAACCCATACATCTTTTTTTCAGATTCGTTTTGTATGGTAAAAAAGAAATTACTTTTCTGAATAGCTATAGACAGTGCTTTTATTGGAAACGTCTCACAGCCACAATTGGCTAAAAGTTTATTGACATCCTTAGCTAATGGGACATCAAAAGAATTAAGAAAATAACCCTCTGGAAGAAAAAGTTTTTTTTTAGAAAAATATTGCAATTTTTAACCTGTATTTCTCATACCTGCAGCTATACCATTAATAGTCAAAAGTGCACCTCTTAATAATTCACTTCGGCTATAAGCTCTTTTAGATTCATCGTTATCAATGAAAGCCTCACTAATTGGAGGTCGTCTTGTTTGCTCTCGAAGCCTTCTTAAAAGTGAAACCTGCAAAAATCCTAAAGGGATTATTGTTTTATTTCTTAAATTTACAGATGATCTTAAGTCTCTATCTGACTCAAGAAGCTTATTTTTGCCAGTAATCTCAAGTATTAAAGTTTTTGTCAGGTTATATTCTTTAGAAATTACATCAAAAATAACCTCAAAAGAATCTCTATTCTTTTGACTTCCAAGAGTATCCACATAATATTTCGCGACTTCTAAGTCTACTTTAGATAATGTCATTTCTACTTTTGATATAAGCATCCTGAAAAAGGGCCATCTTTGGTGCAGTACCCTTAATAATTCAATTTGTTGGGGGTCAGATTTTAATTCTGCTGATAGTGCAGTTCCTACACCAAACCAACTTGGCAAAAGAAATCTACTTTGTGTCCAGCCAAAAACCCACGGAATAGCTCTTAAACTTGATAAATCCTTAGCTCCTTTTTTTCTTCTAGCAGGTCTACTTGATATCTGTAATTTACTAATTTCTTCGATTGGAGTAACTTCTTGAAAAAACATTAACAAATCAGGATTCTCATGAACTAATTTTCTATAGTGCAATCTTGATGTTTCTGCTAACCTTGTCATGAGTTCATTCCATTCTAGGGTTGCATCCAGCCTATTATTCACTAAACTATTCTGAATAACTGCTGTAATAACGGTTTCTAGATTATACAAAGCTAGCTCAGGAAGACTATATTTAGAAGCTAAAACTTCTCCTTGTTCTGTTATTTTAATTCTTCCTTTTAGGGTACCGCTTGGCTGAGCTAATATTGCTTGATAAGCAGGGCCACCGCCTCTCCCAACAGAGCCTCCTCTACCGTGAAAAAGTCTAAGAACTATATTATTTTTACTTGAAAGATTTTGAAGAGCTATTTGAGCTCTATGAATTTCCCAATTACTAGAAAGGAATCCTGAATCTTTATTACTATCTGAGTAACCTAGCATTAATTCCTGAAGAGGTTTAAAAGATTCACCAACTTTTGGTAAAAGTGATCTATATAAATCTAATTTAAATAACTTATCCATTACTTCTGGAGCTCTTTTCAGATCCTCCACGGTTTCGAAAAGAGGAACAACTAACAGTTTTGAATGCGACGAATTTTGATCCAGAAGCCCCATCTCTTTTGCTAGAAGAAGAACTTCAAGCAAATCAGATGCACTATGACTCATTGAAATTACATAAGAATGACAAATACGACTTCCAAATTCTTCTTGCAGCCTCTTAACCATTTTAAAAACACAAAAGGTTTCTTCTGTACTTTTACTCCAATTAACATCTGATGGAATTAAAGGCCTTTTTGTATCTAACTCTTCTATCAACCATTGAATTTTCTGCTCCTCAGACATCTGATCATATTGGAAAGGTAAATCAAGGTAATTTGAAAGCTCTTGAATTGCATCACTGTGCCTAGTACTCTCTTGACGTATATCCAAACTTGCTAAAGAGAACCCAAAAATATGTACCTGTGTTAGTAATGTATTTACCGCCTGGCAGCTTAACTCTGTACTATTTAGACTATTCTTTATTAATTCAAGATCATAGGTAAATTCCTGAACTGATTTGTAGTGCAATTTTTCAAGTTGCTCAAGATTTTTAGTATCTGATTGTCCTTCTAAAACCATCTTCCACCCACGTTCTGCTAATAGATTATTTCTTTCTTGGGTTAGTCTCAGTTTTTCTAGAATATAACTTAATTTCAATCTGTAAGGCTCTGCCCTGTATCTTGTTGCTCGTGCTTCATAAATTTCCGGAAAGTTGACTCTATCAGTTTCCAGTGATTCCAACAGAGAAGCACTTACTTGGCTCCATTGCATTGAAACGCTTAATTGATCGCTAAGATTGGATATCGCATTAATATATCTTTCTAACATTAATTTTCTTTGATAACAGGCAGTTCTCCATGTTATTTCCGGGGTTACAGATGGATTACCATCCCTATCAGAACCTACCCAAGAACCAAAGTTGCAGAATGATTCAGATGGCATCTGTACATCTGGATAATTATCGGTAAGCGCTGAAGCAATTCTACCTCTCAACTGAGGCATCGCATTAAAAAGAACTTGTTGAAAATAATGCAAGGCATAATCAACTTCGTCTAATACTGAAGGCTTGAATTGGTGCAGTTCGTCCGTCCGCCACCAAAGTCTTACTTCTTCTTTTAGCTGTATTTTTAGAGAATTAATTTCTTGTATTGTTAAAAAGTTCTCGACCTGTATTTTTTTTAATAGGTTTGCAACTCTAGTTTGCTTATGCCTAATTGTATGTCGTACTATCTCTGTCGGATGCGCCGTAAAGACCAAACGAATATCCATTTCCTGCAATAATTCCTCTAATTTACCAGGAGGAACATTTAATTTCCTAAGCCTATAAAACAATTCTCTAAATGTTACAGGTGCATTTTGCCTAGCCAATGCAGGAGCAAAAGGATCAAGATTATCGGGGGACTTGTGACCATTATTATTCGTAAAACTTTGAATATACCTATCTTCCTCGACTCTTTGCTCCAAAATATTAACTAGTTGAAAATATAAGGAAAAAGCTCTTGCCGCAGAGATGGATTCTGCCAAATCCATAGAATTGACAATATCAACTATCCCATTTTTAAATTTTTTTGAAGTATGCTCATCAACTGGGGTGGAATAACTTAATTCTTTAAGCTGTATTAAACGCTCGGCCTGTTCATATGGACATTCTTCTCTTAAGACTGATTCCCACAAATCTTCTATCAATGCACGATTTTTGTCTAGAGGATCATTTTTACTTATAAGATCCACCTTATTATTTGTTAACTGTTCCATAGATTCCATATAATTATTATGTCACAAGTGAATCTGTTCATATCAAATATTAGTTTAAATTATTAAATACTTTCTTTTTCACATTTTTCCATATCATGGATAGCAAATTTCATTATTTCCTCTATAGATAGTCCTTTTTCATATTGTTTTATCCATTTCATAGATTGATTACCTTCTTCTAGAACTCTATAGATAGGTTTCAAAAGATGATTCATATTAAACTTTTCAGCAGTAAGCGATAAATCTTTGAGTATATTTTCTATCCATTCGGTACAAATTATTTTTCTGCCATCTTTCCAATGAATTAACTCTGCATTTAAACTATTTGTTGCAGCTTGAATTTCATTTTGATCACAAATTTTTGATAATTCATCCAAAGAAAAAATACTTGAATTCATAGGGTCTAACGTTTCAAGATTTTCAAATAAATTTAAAATTCGCAATTCTAGCAAGGCTGTTATTCCTAACAACAAATTAATATCTGAAACGAAGTCGCAGACTCTTAATTCCAAGCGGTCCAAATTAAAAGGCCTGTCAGGACCATTAGGTCTAATCGATGTCCAAAGATGTCTAACGTTTTGCATATTCCCATTGGCTATATTCCTCTTAATCCACTTAATATAGCTTTCATGATTTATAAAAAAAGGTACTTCTTTTGGTGTTTTTGGGAATTGAATCCACCTCTGCGAGTGATTATTAGTAATTTCATTGTTTAAGAAAGGTGAGCTAGCACTTATAGACAGATACAGAGCAGCCTCACACCTAACAAATCTAATAGCAGCAAAAAGTTGCTCTAAATTATCAATACCTATATTGATGTGAACACTTGAAGTAGCAATAGATATTCCATAATTATCTTGTATAAATTGATGATAAATATTATCAATATCAGAGCGTTGAAATCGACTATTATGTCTAAAGCAAAGCGTAGATGAAGGAATAATAGTCAAATCTCTCTTTAGTAACCATTTTCTTAAATTGATTCTTGGAGTTAATAATTTACTATATATACCTTTATAGTCTTTTGCCGGAGTAGTTATATATTCAACATTCCTCTTATCAGGCTCTTTAACAAAATTAGAAAATGTTTTTTCAATCTCATCTGAAACTCCAATATGAGAATCTAGAGTACCTGTGAAAAGCTCGACCTCAAAACCCTTATATAAATTATCAATAATCATTTATTTATCCAAACAAGATAAAGCTTTAAAAATTCCTTTGGCTTTATTAATAGTCTCTTGATATTCATTTGCAGGAGAAGAATCTGCAACTATTCCCGCTCCAGCTTGAACTGAAACATTATATGAATCATTACTTGAAGGAGTAACAATCATGGTTCTTATTGTAATTGCCGTATTTAACGCACCATTAATATCTATAGATCCATAAACACCTGCATAAGGTCCTCTTGCATCTTTTTCGAAGCTATTTATCAATTGCATAGCTCTTATTTTCGGCGCCCCAGTTACTGTACCAGCAGGAAAACATGCTTTTAGCAAATCCCATACGTCATTATTTTTTTTTAAGATCCCTTCAACCTCACTTACGATGTGCATAACATGTGAATATTTTTCAATAACCATTAAATCTTTGACCTCTACAGTGCCAACTTCACAAACTCTTCCCAAATCGTTTCTTCCAAGATCTATAAGCATTACATGCTCAGCTATCTCTTTTGGATCATTTAATAAATCTTTTTCTAATTCTAGATCTTCTTGTGTATCTTTTCCTCTAGGTCTAGTACCAGCAATTGGTCTTAAGCTTGCTACGATTTGATTATTTTTATTTTTCTCAGCTTTAACCATAACTTCTGGGCTAGAACCTATGAGATACCAAGAACCAAAATCAAAAAAAGCCATATAAGGAGATGGATTAACCATCCTTAAACTTCTATATAAATTAAAAGGATCATTATTAACAGTCGATTGAAATCTCTGACTGAGAACAATTTGGAAGATATCTCCTTTTCTTATATATTCCTTAGCAGAGAGTACTGCATTTTCAAAATCCCTTTTCTCCCAATTACTTTTAAAATTAAAATTAATATTCTCATGTTCATTCCAATCTAAAAACTCTGTTTCTTTTAGAGGAAATCTCATTAAATTTCTAATTTCATTGATTTTACTTACAGATTCTTGATAAATTTCTTCAATCGAAATACCTCTTGAAGAATCTATATCAGCATATTTTACTGCAGTTATACATCTTTTTATTTGATCAAAAATTACTAATTGATCAAAAAACATCCAAGATCCATAAGGAATATCTTTCGAATCTATATGATTGATTTCTACACTAGGCTCAATTCGATTTATTAATTCATAACCCCAAGAACCATATAATTGTCCAACAGATGGCAAATCATTAATGCTAAATGATTTATATTCCTTTGTCCAATCCCTCAATATTTTAAAGGGATCGCCATTATATATTTCAGTTTTACCATTATTCCAAGTTTTAACTATTTCCTCGCCATAACATACTGCTTCCCAAAGTGGCTTTGTGGCAACAATACTCCATCTACCTAAATTTTCTCCACCCTCAACCGATTCAAGAAACACTCCATGTGAATCCTTTTCAGTTAATTTTAACCATGTTGATAGAGGAGTTTCTAAATCTGCTGGCCAAGTTTGAGTGATAGGTATAAAATTCTTCCCATCTTCGTAAGCCTTTAAGAAACTATCCTTATTAGAACTGATCATATTAATAATGTCAGTCCGAATTATAAATAAGTTTTTCTTTTATATCAACTTTTGGGAATTTAATCAAAAGTTTTTTTAGTTGTAAACTTCAACCCTGCAGGATTAGGATTCTCACCTATCCTTCTTGGGTTATGGCCAACTATCTCCCTACCTTCATTCACTTTTTCAGGAAATACTCCATCTTTAGGATGTAAATACTCAATATCTCCACCAGGAAAAACTCTATAAATTTTAAAGTCTTCAATTCTAGGTTTGAAACCTCTTAATTGTGTGCCTAGTGCAAGACATTGTTCTTTTCTTGCGAAATACATTAAGTTATCCCCTTCATGCATTACAGCAGCACCACCAGTAGGTAATTCAAATGCTTGTTCTTGAGAACTATTCCATACAATTGCATATTTTTCTTCAGTTTCTGCTGAGTTTAATAACCCACCAGTACTACCTATATGCTTTGGTAATTGACCAACTAATGTTTCAGTCATCCTAATTTTTTAGTTATTTATAATAAGAAACTAGCATTACTATTTTACAAATCTCCAAATTATTAGAAAAGTTTCTACATTATTTAATAAATTTACAAAATATATTTAATTTTTTTTCATTTTGAATCTGAAATCGGAAAAAAAACTGTCAAACCAGCATCTCGCCTTTGAGTAACATATCCACCCAAGCTAGCTAATAATTTTTGAGTCGCAATTTGACTTAATTGTAAACTTCCTGTTTGAGGATTCCAATTTAGTACTGGACCAATATCAGAACAATTATCCTTGTTGTATATTTCATTTTTACTACTATCCAATTTTTGTACTTTTAGTTGAAGTTTAAGTTTTTGACCAGCTGGGCGCAATTCTAAAATCAATGTACTTCCCTCTTTCAAACCTCTAGTATTTTTATCAATTAGTCCTCTTAACATTAATTCTAGTTTTTCAGAATCACTCAAAATTTGAGGAAGCTGTTTAGGAATATCAATTTTGAGTAATATTCCACGACGACTAAGTTGTTTTCTCCAAACTGGAGTTAATTTGTTGAAAATTTCAGATAAATTTATTTTTGCGAGTTGATTTAGAGGAGATATTTCATTACTTACAAGTTCTGCGGCATTAAAAATCAAGCCAAATCTATCAATTTGTTCGTTGCACTCATTATCTATCTGAATTAAACGATTACGCATTGATTCATCCATATTATATTTTCTTAAAGTAGAACTTATTAGTGTTCTTATAGTTGCTAAAGGGGTCCTTACTTCATGAGAAATTGCCTTTAACAATTTTGCTTCTGTTATTTGAACGGTTTTATTATTATTTTCAATAGAATTCTTAACCTTTAAATTAGGAATCAATTTAGACAATTTAGCAGACAAACTTGGCCAAAAGTTTTTTGCAAATTGATCATTGAAATTCAGTTCTCCTAAATTATTAATTGCATCACGAAACTTAATACCTTCATCGTAATTTTCTTGATAAAACTTTGCATGAATTAACTCAATGACAGTTTTTAAGCTATCTTTATCACATCTCATTAATAAACTCTTCTGATCTTTTTCACCCGCTACTGTTAAAACGCATTGAAAATTTGGAGTAATAATCATTAAAAAAGGTTCATAACCATCTTTTGGATCTAGATTTAAGACTTTGTAATGACTAGTAAAATCATAATCAACTTTAATTTTCTTAGAGTTCTCACCAGGTAAAAAGCCAGCATTATCTTTTTTAAAATATGGAAATCCTTCTGGTGACCATAACCAACCTTGTAAGGTAGTAAAAAACTTTTTTTCATTAAGCGCTGGCAAAGGGGAGGCAACCCATATACCTCCCTCATAATAATGTTGAGAAAGAAACTCTTTTTGAACCACTTCCAAAGATGCCCACCACATCCGCCTTGACGTTTCATCATCAACATATATGGTTTGCAGTCCTTGAAGTAGCAAATCTTGAATATTTTTTATCGTAATTTTTGACTTCATGGATTTCTTAATGATCTAGAGCGTTTGAATATAGATAACGCCAATCCTATAGAAATAAAATTAATCAACAAAGAAGTTCTCCCATAACTCATAAAAGGCAGAGGGATTCCAGTTACTGGTCCTAATCCAATAGTCATAAATAAATTAACAATTATTTGGAATAAAAAAGTTGAAGCGACCCCAATAACTATTAATGACTCAAAAGTAGTTCTAGCATTTTTAGCAATGTTAATAAGTTGCCAAATTAAAAGACAAAATAAAAATAAAATGAATATACAACCAAAGAATCCTAATTCTTCTCCTAACGCACTAAAAATAAAATCTGTATGTTGCTCAGGTATAAATTGCAAATAAGTAAGTTTACCCCTCAATAAGCCGTTACCCCAAAAACCTCCAGAACCAATTGCTATTTTACTTTGCAATAAATGATATCCACCACCTAATGGATCTCTACCAGGGTCTAAGAATAAAATCAATCTATCCTTTTGATAATCTTTTAAACCGTATTTCCACAAAATTGGTGTCAATTTTGCCACTAATAAATGAATAAAAATTGCAAAACTTGAAAAAACAATTTTGTTTTGTGAGGATCTATAAGCTAAGTAGCCAATAAATGGAATCCAAAAAATAAGAAAATGTAGTGAAACAAAATATAAAATTGCAGTAACAATACATAAAACTAATATTAGTATCCACTCTATAGGCATTTGAGACCAATAGAGCATTACAAAAGTCAAAAATATCAGGACTAAAGACGTACCTAAGTCAGGTTGAAAAAATATTAATAACCATGGAATGATAACAATAACACAAGGAAATACTAAATCATTTACTTTTGAAATTATTTTTCTCTCTAAGACTAAAGCAAGAGTTAAGATTGTGCTTAATTTAGCAACTTCTGAAGGCTGAAAAGAAAAAACTCCCAAGCTAAGCCATCTTTGAGCTCCAGCAACTGATATTCCAAAAAAATAGATAAGTACTAAGGATATTAATGAGAAAAAATAAAAAGGGATCAAATACCTTTTTAATCTATCTATTGGTATATATGAAATAAAAAACGCTATAAAATAGCCAAAAATACCAGTCAAAAGATGGCTTAAAAAATCCGATACTAAAAAATCTCTTTGTATACTTTTTATTAAAAGACTAGAAATAACTACTAAAGATAAAGGAATCAAAAGAAGTGGTGATAAAAAATATCTTCTTTTTGAATTGTCTTTCTTTTGAAGAAATTGTCTTTTACTAAATAAAGATATTTCTTTAAACATTAATTGTTAATTAACAAATTTATTTTTTATCAATTGAGCCAATTTTTTAAATTTCATAGAACTCTCTTTATTTGGTTGACTTAATGAAATAGGTATTCCTTTATTACTCTCATCTACAAGAGGAATTTCAATGGGGATTTGAGCAAGTAATTGTAAATTATTTTCTTCAGCTAAGATTTTGCCACCACCTTTACCAAAGATTTCATATTTCTTATTAGGCATATCAGGCGGAATAAATACCGACATGTTTTCCACGATACCCAATAATGGGACCCCCAGTTGCCTAAACATTGCTAATCCTCTTCTTGAATCTTGTAAAGACACTTGCTGAGGAGTGGTAACAACTATTGCTCCGGAAATAGGAACAGATTGTGCCAAAGATATTTGAGCATCTCCTGTACCTGGGGGTAAATCGATGACTAAAAAATCAAGATTATTCCATTCAACTTGATAAAGGAATTGACGTATTATGCTATTTAGCATTGGCCCTCTCCAAATAACAGGTTGACCTTCTTCTATAAGAAAACCCATTGATACTAATGAAATCCCATATTTGTTAATTGGAATTAATCTCTGTTCATTGCCACCAGAATCTGTAACTTTTGGATTCTCTTCTGAAACACCCAACATCGAAGGGGTGTTAGGCCCATATATATCAGCATCCAATAAACCAGTTTTTAAGCCTAATTTAGCTAAAGAACACGCAATATTTACTGCGATTGTACTTTTACCTACCCCTCCTTTGCCACTACTTACAGCAATAATATGTTTAACACCCTTTACATTCTTTAAATCAGGAACATTCCTTTCACTTGAAGATTCTGATTGAGAAAGTTTATTGTCCAGTTCTATTTGTACATCATTGATATCTTCAAAATCAAGAAGCGTCTTTCTGACATCATTGACTATTCTCTCTCTCTGAGAATTTGCAAATGATGGCAAGGAGAGCGTGACGATTGCTCTTGGTATGATTACCCTTACATTTTTAATCCATGCTAATTCAATTACATTCTTCTTTGATCCAGCATCTAGAATCTTTGATAATGCATAATTCGCATCTTCTATTGTGGTCATTAAATTTTTCGAGTGTTTTTACATGCTAGTCGACGCTTTAAAAGATTAAGAACTATGTCGAACTATCAAATAATAGGCAATAATTACCCTTTAAAGGAAATTATAAAGGGAAACTAATAATTAACCAAAAAATTTAATTCTTCTATATTTAAAAAATTAGATGTTTAA
Source organism: Prochlorococcus sp. AG-409-A22 (assembly GCA_003216135.1). Lineage (GTDB taxonomy): Bacteria > Cyanobacteriota > Cyanobacteriia > PCC-6307 > Cyanobiaceae > Prochlorococcus_A. The sequence goes on from QCJI01000016.1 coordinate 14,562, forward strand.
AGAACCTCCTAAGAATTCAAGAGATAAAACTAAAAATCTCTTATTAAAATTGCAAGATAAAATTTGTGAAGGCCTTGAGAATGCTGACGGTAAAGGAAAATTTATTGAAGAATCATGGCAAAGAGACGAGGGTGGTGGTGGAAGATCAAGAGTATTAAAAAACGGTTCCATTTTTGAACAAGCTGGAGTAAATTTCTCTGAAGTTCACGGAAAAGAATTACCACAATCAATAATTTCTCAAAGACCAGAAGCTAAAGGGCATGAATGGTTTGCCACTGGGACTTCAATGGTGTTACATCCCGAAAATCCTTTTATACCTACAGTTCATCTAAATTACCGTTACTTTGAAGCAGGTCCAGTTTGGTGGTTTGGGGGAGGTGCTGATCTTACACCCTATTACCCTTATCTTTGTGATGTAAGACATTTTCATGAAGAACATAAAAAAGCATGTGACAAAGTTGATAAAGATTTACACAAAGTTTTCAAGCCGTGGTGTGATGAATATTTCTTTTTAAAACATAGAAATGAATCAAGAGGTATAGGAGGTATTTTTTATGATTATCAAGATGGTTCTGGGAGTATTTATAAAGGAAATAATAAAAACGGTATAGCCTGTAAAGTATCCGAAGATCTTGGAGATTCAAAATTAAATTGGGATAATTTATTTTGTCTAGCAGAAAATTGTGGCAATGCATTTCTTCCTTCTTATCTACCAATAGTTGAAAAAAGGGTTAAGCAAGAATTTACAAAAGAAGAAAGAGAATTCCAACTTTATAGAAGAGGAAGATATGTAGAATTTAATTTAGTTTGGGATAGAGGAACAATTTTTGGATTACAAACGAATGGAAGAACTGAATCTATATTAATGTCATTACCACCTTTAGCTCGATGGGAATATGGATATAAGGCTAAAAAAGACTCCAGAGAAGATTTCCTAACCTCAATTTTCACAAAGCCACAAGATTGGCAAAACGATAAAAGCTTAGAAAAATTCTGTTTAGAAAATAATATTTTTGATTAGAACTATCTTCAAATCCAAAATTAATTTAAATAGGAGTTTTGAATAAAGAACCATCACTTTTCAAGTCCAGCGTATCACCTAGTTCGTTTTCAAGAGATATTAATTCATCTCTATGGGCTCTTAATTTCAAAAAAGTCATCACATCATCATCTTTATTTATCAATCTCAATTCAAACTTTTCCTCTCTAGCTGATTTTTTAAAATAAACCATTCCTGACAGAGGACCTCCAATCAATCCTAAAAGAATTGGCCACCAGCCCAATGCTGGATAAATTTGAATAATTACTAATCCCAATGCACAAGATCCAAATCCACCAAGAATACCTAAAAAGATTGCTAAGAATTTACTAGAAACAACCTGTCCCTTGAATATTAAAATTCTTTGACTAAAATCTCCACCAGTCTGTTTCCATCCTCTTAAATCAAGCCATTCATATAGACCATTTAAAACTTTTAATGGTTTTTGTGAAGATGAAATTTCAACAACTGTAGTTCTATCTTTGCTTGAAGCTCTTAGAAAAAAAAATAAACCTATTGCAAGAAGAATTGTCAGTAATAATGTTGAATTCAGGGAATAAGACATTTATTTAATTTCTCTAAAATCTTTAATTAAAATTAAACTAATATCATATTATATTTTAAAAAAAATTTCTTCTATTAATAAATATATTAAAACGTAAGAAATAATTCTAATAATAAACTTTCCGAAATAACGTAAAGTTAAAATTAATAGATCTTTATTAAATAGTTATGCATAAGAGTGAAGAAAATAAAAAAATAAATTTTTATCATAATGATATAAGTAGCGATTTATATAATCTTTATAAAACCTCCTCATATATTGCAGTAGACACTGAAGCTATGGGGTTAATTCATGGGAGAGATAGATTATGTTTAGTCCAAATATGTAATGAATTAAAGTTAACTTCTTGTATAAAGATTGAACTTAACACCTCTTCCTCTCCTAAGTTACAAAACTTATTTGAAGATGAAAAAATAATGAAAATCTTTCATTATGCAAGATTTGATGTTGCGGCTCTAAAATGCAACCTTGGAATTAATACAAAAAACATCTTTTGCACAAAAATAGCTAGTAAATTAGCCAGAACGTACACCAATAAACATGGATTAAAAGACCTAATAAATGAACTCTTAGGAATAGAATTAGACAAAAGTTCCCAAAGCAGTGATTGGGGTAGTAATGCAGATTTAACAAGTGATCAAGTAGATTATGCTGCAAATGACGTTAGATATTTAATTGAAGCGATGAATAAACTAAGAATCATCCTCAAGAGAGAAGGTAGAGAGGATTTGGCTCAAAAATGTTTTAATAGTGTTTCAGTCCATGCTGATTTAGATATATTAAAATTCTCAAATATTTTTGAACATTAGTAATCAATCTTCAGTCATAAAATTATCTTCATCATCTATAGTTTCCATTAGCTTATCAAGTATTTTTGATGAACTTATTTTTTGTCCCTCATCTTTTTCGCATATTTTTAAGAGATCTTGAGCAACTTGTCTTTTCTCTTCTAAAGTTTTAGAACCTTTTTGGGCAATCTTAATTTCTACTTTCTTTTTGGCAGAAGACAAGCTAATACTTAATATTTTTGCTATTTCTGCACATATTTTTAGATATTGCCGATCATTAATTGGATACATAAAAAACTTTAATACTCTAAAAATCCTACTTTATTAAGATAACAAATTAAGGTTTATACAATCTACAATTTTCTGACTAGCCCCAGGTTTACCCATTCTTTCTTTCCCAACCTTAGCTTGTTCCAATCTATAATTTTGTTTGTTTAAGAGTAAAATTAAACGTCTTAGAAGAATTTTCTTGCTACCGCAAACTAAAACACTTCCCCCTAATAATCTAGATTGCCTTTTGGCAAATGATTTTGTAAATTGTGGACCATTGCCTGGCAGAGAAAGAGAAGGTACGCCAAGACCAGTAATTTGCTCTGTAGCAGTTCCTGCATTTGACAATCCAACAATTGCCATATTTGCCCATAAATTAAACTTCCCTTTTCCTATTAAAATATATTTTTCTTTATTTCTCCAAACTGAATCTTCTCCAACCATAAAATTAACTTTGTTATGTTTTAAGAACCCATATTTTTTCAAGTAACTTGTTACTTTAATTTCATTAGCATTACTGCTCAATGGCAAAAGAAATATAGAATCCTTGGCTAAATTTAAATCTTTCAAACAATCTAGAAAACGTGCAAGATTATTTAATGCTTCGGGGTAGCGACTTCCAATTAACAAAATTATTCTCTGAAAATTAATAACATTTGAAATTTTTTCATTATTTTCATATACAAAATCCATCATGGGATTACCCAAGTATTTTGCAGGAATTTTTCTTCTATTCAAATTATTTGCTGTAATTTCATCCCTCATTATCAAAGTTTTACATCGAGGAGATTTCATTAGTAATGTTTCCCAAGGATCCCATTCTGAGCCTTTCAATTTATGATAAAAATCGCTTAACGCCCAACCTGGTCCACTACTCCATGTGTGATCACTTTTAGGAGTTCCAATGAAACTAAATTCACAACCGGAACTCCACGCAAAGAATAATGGTAATAAATCACCCACTGCAATAATTTTGCAAGTATATTTAGACTTTTGCCTTACAAGTAAGAAGTTCTTTAAGGTATCAATTAAAAATCCTGCTAATAAATCAAGCATAAATCCTTTCAAACTTTGATTGCTAAAACCTCCACTAGGCAATTCTTTTAGATATCCAATTTTATGAAAACTCTTTGACTCCAAGCAGTTAAATACATCACCATTACCTACCAAAGGTAAAACTTCAATATGATTTATTTTGCTTTTTTTTAATAATCGTTTAATTATCTCCAATGCGATCACATCTTCGCCATGACCATTGCATATAATTAATAGAGAATGAGACGTATTACTGTTAGGATCATTAAAAGATTCAACTAATGCTTCATCGGCGGCATGGCCAAGTGGTAAGGCAGAGGATTGCAAATCCTTTATCCCCAGTTCGAATCTGGGTGCCGCCTTTTTAAGGTTAACTAAATAATTCCCTATCAATCTTTCCAAGAAAAGCAGTTTTGAGTAACGATTAGAGAATTTCAATTACTTATTAATGATTAGAAAGTTAACCTTTTTATCTGCACTAAATATTATCCCATTAATCAATATAAAAAAGTATTATATAAATTTCCCTTATATCTTAAGCAAATTATTGACTTCAAGAAAAATCTTAATTGATTTATTGTTTTGATGAAAATTTCAATTTCAAATTCAAGAATTTACTTTAATAATCATTATCTGCGACACAAATCCCTAAACAACGAATCCCATTATTCGCTGTTCTTTTGCAATGATTACATAAAATAACATCATTATTTGAAGAATAATTGATTTGTATTTTATTTTGAGATTGTAAACTTTTTAACTCGTCTTTTGAACCAAATAGTTCCATTTCTAGGCATTCTCATTCGAGTCAATACTAACGACAAGAGAGGTATTCGTGGTAGAAGAAGGTATATCCATAATTTTTACAGTTTCTTTAGGCTCATCATTAATTTGACTTTCTTCATGACTTTCATCAACAGCACATGCTTCAAGTGCTTCTCTTAGAAGTGAATCAAAAGTAGCACCCGGCAATCTGTGTCTTGCAACTTCAAGAAAAGTTCTTGGCAATGATTCTGAGGCGGCATCTCTCAAAGCGGGATTATTCTTTCTATGTTCTTGTTCTTCTTCTATAGATTTTATAAATCTTAGCGTCACATCTCGTTTGGTTGATGCTTTTATCAAAGTATCATTTTCAGGATTACTAACAGATGGTTCATTCCCAAGATCATTTAACCTTTTTTCCAAACTACTTAATACTTCATTGGCCTCTTTGCTAATATGCGCTAATTGACCATCAGATAAATTTGGCAAATCAGCTACAAAAACTTTCCCATGATCTCTTAATGTTAAAAAAGTAGGCCTTGGTCCTTGATTCTGTCGACCATGAAAATCTGAATTATTACCTAATGGTCTTTTTGGAGGCGTAGGACCTGCAGAACTACGTCTACGAGTAATTCTTCTATTATTTTCAAAGGGCATTGAATTAAAAATTAAATCTTAATACTTAAACTTCCGATATAATTCGGCGGTAATTTTATTATATTACACTTAACTTTTTTATTTGTGTATAAAAATTAAATTTTTAAGTTCTATAAACAATTTATTGATCAAACTCTAAGTTAAGATCTCAGGCAGAAATGTATTATTTATTGAGTTATCTTTTTGAACTATTTTACCAATCTCCCAACTCTCGATATTATGAGCTTCGCATATATTTAATATGGGATTTTTAAATTGTTTATCAATAATCAGACAAAATCCAACACCTAGATTAAAAGTGTTCCAAAAATCCTTTTCAGGAATCATACCAACTTCTTTTAGAAATTTAAATAAAATCGGAATATCCCAAGATTTAGTATCTATATAAGGCGTAAAATTCACAGGAATACACCTTGGAAGATTTTCTGGAATTCCTCCACCCGTAATATGAGACATTGCCTTAATTTCTATTTTCTCGGATAAAATTTGATGAATTACATTATTGTATATTTTTGTTGGTTTCAATAGCTCATCATAAAAATTTAAGTGATGAACTTTTTCAAATTCTTGATCTATGAAATTTGTATTATCAATAATTTTTCTTACTAAACTGAATCCATTACTATGAATACCATTACTTTTCAATGCAATTATCAAATCATTATCAGATACGGTTTTACCATTAATCAGGTTATCTTCATCGACTATACCTACACAAAATCCTGCTAAATCATACTTATTCTTTGAATAAAATCCTGGCATTTCAGCAGTTTCGCCACCAAGTAAAGCGCAGTTGTTTTGTCCACAACCATAAGATATACCTTTAACAACCTCTAATAATTGTTTCTTATCAAGCTTACCTGTCGCAATATAATCAAGAAAAAATAAAGGTTTTGCACCACTAGTCACAATATCATTCATGCACATAGCAACCAAATCAATACCAACTTCAAAATGAAAGTTTTTATTCTGGGCTAATTCTAATTTTGTTCCAACGCCATCAGTACCCGAGACTAAAACAGGTTTTTTAAAACCATCTATAGGAATTCTAAAGAAACCTCCGAATCCTCCAATACCGTCAATCACATTAGAAGTATGTGTTCCTTCAACTGCCTGTTTAATTTGAGAAACAAATTCGCGCCCAGCTTCTATATCAACTCCCGAAGTTTTGTAATCCATAAAATAAAAATGATAGACTTCCTCTATATAGATATTCCTCCTAAGATTGCATTTGTCCAGTAATTATTTATTAAATAGATTTATTTTTAAAATAACGTGAACAATATAATTTTAAAAAAAACTAAAGAACTTGATAATTGGAGACGAAATCTAAAAGGTGAAATTAACTTCATTCCAACTATGGGCAATCTGCATGATGGCCATAAAAAATTAATTTCTACAGCAAAGAACTCAAATTTTAATATTAATTTAGTCAGTATTTTTATTAATCCTCTTCAATTTGAAAACAAAGAAGATTTAGAGAATTATCCTAAGTCTATTGATAATGATATTAAAATTGCCTTTTCACATGGCGCAGATGCAATTTTCATCCCAAGTACTGTTGATATATATCCACCAAATGAAAAAAATATAGATTATCTAAAAGCTTCTAAAGAATTAACATCAGCTTTATGCGGATTAAAGAGAACTGGACATTTTGATGGGGTTTGCACTGTTGTTTATAGATTGCTGAATCTCGTAAAGCCCAAAAATCTATATTTAGGGGAAAAAGATTGGCAACAGTTATTAATTTTGAAGAACCTTATTTCGGAAAAGAAACTAAATATAAATATTAAATCTATACCTACACAGAGAGATATAGATGGAATTCCTTTCAGTTCGCGAAATATTCTTTTATCAAAAAACGAGAGAAAATTGATTAGATTATTTTCAGACGAATTATTTCTTGCAAAAAACATTTTTAAGCAAGAAAAAAAGATTAATTTAAAAAATATCACGAAAAAACTCAAATCCAATAATATCTCAATTGAATATTTAGAACATTTAAATCCTTATACCCTTGAAAGAGCTCACCTAAAAGATAATATTTCAATTCTTGCTGGTGCGATAATATGTGGGAAGACAAGACTAATTGATCACGTTTTTCTAATGAAAAGAAACCCTATAATTGCAATTGATGGTCCAGCAGGATCAGGAAAAAGTACAGTAACAAAGTTAATAGCAGAGAAACTAAAGCTTTTATATTTAGATACTGGAGCAATGTATAGAGCTTTAAGTTGGTTTTTAATAAGAGAAAAGATTAATTATCATAAAAAAAATGAATTGAATAAATTGCTTGAAAATATAACCATTGTTTTTAAATCAAATGCAACCGGCACTCAGGATGTTTTTATTAATGACTATTGTGTGACCGAAGAAATTCGTTCACCAGAGATAAATTCAATAGTTTCTAAAATTTCTTCAATAAAAGAAATCAGACAATATCTAGTAGAAGAACAAAGGAAAATTGGAGAATCAGGTGGACTTGTAGCTGAAGGGAGAGACATCGGCAGCACTGTTTTCCCAGATGCTGAACTTAAAATATTTTTAACTGCAAGCATCGACGAAAGAGCAAAAAGAAGAAAAACTGAATTAGAAAGTAAAGATTCAAAAGAAATAGATTTTAATCAATTAAAAGAACTTATCAAAAAAAGAGATTTCGAGGATTCTAATAGGGAAATTTCTCCGCTTATAAAAGCAAATGACGCAATAGAACTGATAACGGATGGATATTCAATTAATGAAGTAGCAGATAAAATTGTAGATTTTTATAATGAAAAAATTCCCAAAGAAGTACAGAACCAATACAGTTAAGAAATGCTTTCTAAGAAGCCACTAACTGAGTCTTCTAAAATATCAAGGACATGATCAAATCCCTTATCTCCTCCATAATATGGGTCGGGCACCTCTAAATCCTTAAAAACAGATCTAAAATCTTGTATATTTTTAATTGATGCAAAATCAGATGAAGAATTTCTATTCTTAAGATCATTTATATTTTCAAAATTTGAATTATCCATAGCAAGAATATAGTTAAATTTCTCAAAATCTTTAGTATTTATTTGTCGCGCTATACTCAAGACATTTAAACCCCTTTTTTCTGCCGCAATTCTCATTCTGGCATCAGCCTTTTTCCCTATATGCCAACTACCAGTCCCAGCAGAATCTACAATAAAGTGATCAGTTAATCCTTTTTTTTTAATTAAATCTATAAAAATTGCCTCTGCAGCGGGAGACCTACAAATGTTTCCTAAACATACAAAAATAACTGATATTTTTTTCATACAATTTCAGGTTTTTTAAGATTATAAATCGTTTTAGGTAGTAAATAAAACTTCTTGAATTAAAGATTCCGTAAATTCCTTACCAAATAAACTTGATAACATTGGCCTAGCCGGATCATTATCTCTCCTATATTTCAAATAATTATTTTGACCAATGCTTAATTCTGTTTGTAGCTTTGAATTAACTTCATTACTTTCGAATAGAATTTCTAAGTATAATTTTAAATATTCTGTAAATGAATTATAAAGCTGATTAGAAATTAAATTCTCACTATTTTCGTCTTTAGGCAATTTTGACCAGATTAATCCTGGAGAAAAAAACCTTGCTACATCATCAGACATTGTTTCTGCTATTGGAAGTGATGAATGACAAAGATTTTTAAGTTCTATAAGTTTATGAATTAATTCATGACTAAATTGATTCTCTAAATTTAGTGAAGGCTGAAAATCTAAAACTAATAAATGACTATTAGGCAGAGAAACAAAATCGACTCCAAAAAATGGAATATTATAACGAGTATTGGGAATAATTAAAAAATTTAAAACAGAGTAATTAGGACTGTTAATACAAACAGCTCTTGTAAATTTAATTCTTTGATTATGTTTTGCACCCCAAGTAAAAAGATTCACATTTTTTTTTGATTTTTTTGAACCATAAGTTGACTCTTTGTATAAGTATTCAGCAGGTATTTTTTTTTCCAAACAATTATATTCTCTTAAATTAAAGATTAAATATTTTATAAAATTATTCCATCTCCATTCTTTGCTATAAAAAATAGTATCTTGTATTAGCATTTACTTAATAGGTTCACTATTTAATGAAAAAAGAAAATTATTAATAAATTTTTTTGTCCATTTGTCTCCAAAAAAAGTTTTAAATAACTTATCTGCAGGATCTTTTTCAACGCTGTACTTATCATATTGAATTTGATTAATTTCTATTTGTTCTGTATTTAAAAATTGATTAACTTTATTTAATTGATTAATTTTTAAATAATCACTAACAAATAAATAAAATATATTATTTAAATCTCTATCAAGATTTAATTTATCTCCTCTACATATTATTACCCATGGCGAGAAGTACTTTTTAGAATCATAAATATTTTTCATTTTATTATTATCAAATGCAGAATATTTTTTTTTAATAAACTCTAAACTTGAGCAATATTTTTGGAGATATTCTCTCTCTTGGATCAAAGGTTGATAATCAAGTATTGCTAATAATTTCTGAGAAGTGCCAAACCATAAAATATCCGCTCCAAGGATAGGTAATTCACTATCAAAATTTGGATAAGCAACAGTATTAAATACTTGCAGTTTTTCGCCGCCGTCTAATTTAGTTATTCGCCACTTTCTATAGTGAGGAGATTCAAAAAGCCAGTTTTTGATAATATATTTCGAATCTTTATTATGATGTTCTTTAAATTCATTAGGTATTTGTATTTCCTGACCATCTAATGCATCTATATTAGTTTTTAAGAAATTAACTAATGATTCAAACATAAATACTAGTTCTCAGTACTTCCTTTTCTAACTTTTTTAGTAATGTAAT
>QCJI01000017.1 GCA_003216135.1 Prochlorococcus sp. AG-409-A22
TTCTAAGCCTTTTTGGCCAGGTCAATTTCAAAGAGATGTTATTAAGACAAGCCTTGATCAAGAATTTTTAATAAAAAGTAAACAGCTTGAAAATGATAATAAGAGATTGCGTGAACTTTTATCTCTTAAGAGATTATCTGACTCTGATACTATTTCAGCTGCAGTCATTTCTAGAAAAAATGGGAGTTGGTGGAGACAAATTATTTTAAATAAAGGTTCTAAAGACGGAGTAGAAGTTGGAAGCCCTGTTATTGGCCCAGGAGGTTTATTAGGAAGAGTAAAAAATACTTCTTTTTTGACTTCATCTGTCATACTTTTAACCTCTCCTGAGAGCAAAGTGGGAGTTTGGATTGACAGAGTTCAAACTCACGGACTTATGGTAGGTACAGGAAATGATTATCCTAAATTAATTTTTTATACAAAAGACGTTGATGTCAAAGTAGGGGATTTTGTTTTATCTTCACCAGCAAGTACTTTATTACCACCAAATATACCTGTTGGTATTATTCAATCAGTAGATGCAAAATCAAATTCAAATAAAACTGTAAATGTTTTACTTCTAGGAAAACCTCAGGCAATAGATTGGGTGCAGATTTTAAAAGTGAAAATTTAAATGGATAAATTTTTAAAGAAAAATTTATCTATTTTTTCATTCATATTTATTCCAATTCTTTTTTTATGGCATCCTAACTGGCTTGGAATTATGGGGACCCAACCTTATTGGCCCTTATTTTGGTTATTGCCTTGGTCTATGATTTATGGATCCATTAATGGTTTAATAGTTGGATTGTTTTTAGGAATTATTTTAGATTCCCTATCTATAGGAGGTGGTTTTACTCAAATTCCCGGTTTAATTTTATGTGGTATTTGGTTCGGTAGATTTAGAACATCTGATAATATTTTGGTCGAACATTTTAGATATGGTTTACTTTGTGCGATAGGCAGTTTTTTGTGTGGCTCATTTTATTATTTTCAGTTTTTGATTCAAGACTTCCCAGATCATCAACTTCTATTGTTTATCCCTAGTGTTAAAAATGTTTTGGCTCAAGTATTTCTAACAGGACTTTTTGCTCCTTTATTGTGTTCAAAACTTTTCGGACTTTTTAAGAGATCCAAATAAAAAATGTTTAAATTACTCTCGATAAAGAAAGAAATATTTATGAAGAGAAAAGATTAAGTATTTAAAAAATAAAATAATTTCGTAAATCTTGGGAATATCTCTTAGAGGGTACATAATGTTATATTTTTAATTGTTAGAATAAATATTCAATGCAATTTATTTTGCTTTGAAATTTTTGAAGATTTTTTTTATCTATGTCAAAAGCAAGCATTTTAGTTGTTGATGATGAGCCAGCAGTATTGAAAGTATTAGTTACAAGACTTCAACTGGCAGGATATCAAGTTTTTTCAGCTACTAATGGTGAAGAGGCTCTTGAGGCTTTTCATAGAGATTCTCCAGATTTGATAGTTCTTGATGTAATGCTTCCAAAAATGGATGGATTTGCAGTCTGCAGAAGAATTAGAGCTGAATCAGTTGTCCCAATCATATTTTTAACTGCCCTAGAGGCTATTTCAGAAAGAGTGGCAGGATTAGATTTGGGAGCTGACGATTATTTATCAAAACCTTTTAGTCCGAAAGAGTTAGAGGCAAGAATAGCTACGATTCTAAGACGCATGGGCCCTACTATTTCAGTCGCTGAAACTAAAGAAGTACCATCAGGTAAAGGTGTGATGAAGTTCGGAAGTTTAGTGGTTGATACAAATAGAAGGCAAGTCTCTAGGGCTGGGGAAAGAATTAGCTTGACTTATACTGAATTTAGCTTACTAGAACTCTTGTTCGATGAGCCTGGTAAAGTTGTTCCAAGAGCTGAAATATTAGAGCAATTATGGGGTTATCCTCCAAGGAGAGCAGCAGACTTGAGAGTAGTAGATGTATATGTAGCAAGGCTTAGAGGTAAATTAGAACCTGATCCAAGAAATCCTGAATTAATATTAACTGTAAGAGGTATTGGTTATGCGTCGCAACGAGTTGGAGAAACGGCAACATCTTTGGCAAGTTGAACCTTAGTCTGATACTTTAAAATTAAATAAAGTATAAATTTGAAGTAAATTTTGTCTGAAATCAGAGAAGCCCGCCTATCAAAAGCTAATTCACTCGTAAAAAAAGGATTTGATCCTTACGCAGAAAATTTTAAAATATCTCATTCCTCAATATTTCTTATTGAAAAATTTAGCCATCTAGATAATGGTCAGGAAAATGATTTTCCTGTTTCTATAGCTGGAAGAGTTCTAGCAAAAAGAGTGATGGGGAAAATTGCTTTTTTTACCATTAATGATCAAGAAGGACAGATTCAGCTTTATTTAGATCAAAAAATTATTAATTCTAATAATGAAAATCAAAAAGTTCTTACTTTTGAAGATCTAAAGGAAATTGTAGATATCGGTGATTGGATAGGAGTTTGTGGAACTATCAAAAAAACTAATAAAGGTGAGCTATCAATCAAAGTGGAAAAATGGGCTATGTTATCAAAATCACTACAACCTTTACCAGATAAATGGCATGGATTGACAGATATTGAAAAGAGGTATCGTCAACGCTATCTAGATTTAATAGTCAATCCTCAATCTAAAAATGTATTTAAAACAAGAGCAAAATGTATAAGTTTTATAAGAAGATGGTTAGATGAAAGAAGTTTTTTAGAAATAGAGACTCCAATACTTCAATCAGAAGCTGGGGGAGCTGAAGCAAGGCCATTCGTTACTTATCACAACACTTTAGATATACCACTTTATCTAAGAATAGCTACTGAATTACATTTAAAAAGAATGGTTGTTGGAGGTTTCGAGAAAGTATATGAATTAGGAAGAATTTTCCGTAACGAAGGTATTAGTACAAAGCATAATCCTGAATTTACTTCAGTAGAAATTTATCAAGCTTTCTCTAATTACATTGATATGATGGATCTAACTGAAGAATTGATTAAAGATATTATTAATGATTCATGTGGTTCGTTAGTAATAAATTATCAAAATCAGGAAATTGATTTTTCTCAACCATGGAGAAGAATATCAATGAAAAATATAGTTAAAGAATATACAGGTCTTGATTTTGATTCTTTTAATGGTGATTTAAAGGAAGCAACAGAAGCTGTTAAAAATATTAATGTACAATTTTCTTCTAAAATAAATAGTCTTGGGCGACTCTTAAATGAAGTCTTTGAGCAAAAAGTTGAGTCACTGCTTATAGAGCCAACTTTTATTGTTGATTATCCAATTGAAATTTCTCCTTTAGCTAGGCCCCATTTTGATAATAAAGACATGGTTCAGAGATTTGAGCTATTTATTGTTGGTCGCGAACTCGCAAATGCTTTTAGTGAGTTAATTGATCCTGTAGATCAAAGGGAAAGAATGCAATTGCAGCAATCGCTTAGAGATGGAGGTGATCTTGAGGCTCATTGTATAGATGAAGATTTTTTGAATGCTTTAGAGATAGGTATGCCTCCTACCGGTGGATTAGGAATTGGTATAGATAGACTTATTATGCTCATTACAAATAGTCCATCTATTAGAGATGTAATTCCGTTCCCATTACTAAAACCAGAAATAACTTCTAAGAATTCTTAAAAAATAACCTTAAATGAAGTAAAATATAAAAATTAATCCAATACGAATTTTTTAAATGAGTGGTGAACGTGTTGGTTTCCGTTTTAAGCACGCGGATGCAGTAGTTAAAAGAAATCCTCAAGGCCGATCAAGAAGAGGGTGGGTTATGGAGCCAGTGGAGCAAACCACAAGCAGAGGTACCAAGATGCCTGCATACAAAATTCGCTGGAGAGATAGCGAGAGACCTGAAACTGTTCTTCAGCATATGTTAATTGCTGATCCCGACCCTTCCCCTCCTCCAAGTTCAGTTAGTTTGGACATTTAGTGAAAATTGACAGAAAAATAATAATTATCTTTTCAGAGCAGAGTTTATTTCTTTTTTAATACTTTTTTGTTTTTCAGCTTGTCTTTTATCATGCAATTTCTTCCCTTTGCCAATTCCAATTTTTAATTTTATCCATGAGCCCTTTAAATAAAGAGATAATGGAACAATAGTCATTCCTTTTTTTTCAGTATTAGATTTCAGTTTTATTATTTCTTTTTTATGTAGTAGCAACTTCCTATTTCTTAATGGATCATGATTAAAAAAAGACCCTACATTTTTGTGTGGTGAAATGTGAACATTTAATAATAAAATCTCACCATCTCTGAATGAACAGTAACCATCTCTTAAATTGGCTTTCCCGTTTCTTATAGACTTTACTTCAGTACCTAAAAGTTCAATTCCAGCTTCGATTGTTTCAGATATTGCATATTGAAATTTTGCATATCTATTTTCAGCTAGACGTTTAAAATTATTTTCTTTATTAGTATTTTTTTTTACTTTGTTTGAATTTTTTGCCATTTTTGTTGTAAAAAATCTTTCTAGTCAGAACAATTGCAATTAACCTTTCATTATGGCAATAATTTCTTCCAATATAGGCGATAGTGATTCTTCTCTTCGTAAAAAAGAGCTTAGGCTAGTTGATTCAAAAATTATTCCAGAAGAACAAAGAAAGAATAATCTGAACTTAGCTCGTCCTATTACTTTAAAAGAATTTATTGGCCAAGAAAAACTTAAGTCTTCTTTAAGAATAGCCATAGATGCTTCCATTTTTAGAAAAGAACCTTTAGAACATACTCTTTTATATGGACAGCCAGGTTTAGGTAAGACCACCCTTGCATTGTTGATAGCCAATGAAATGAATACAAAATGTAGGATAGCGACTGCACCAGCAATTGAAAGACCAAGAGATATTGTAGGGTTACTGCTTGGATTAAAAGAAGGTGAAGTTTTATTTATCGATGAGATACATCGCTTAAATAGGTTAACTGAAGAGTTGTTATATTCTGCTATGGAGGATTTTAGACTCGACTTAACTATGGGAGCTAATAGAGGAGCACGTTGCAGAACGATTAATCTTCCTAGATTTACTTTGATTGGCGCGACAACTAAATTAGCCTCAATTAGTTCCCCTTTAAGAGATAGATTTGGTATATCTCAGAAAATTGAATTTTATACATATGATGAATTAAAACAAATAATAGTTAATTTCTCCCGCTTAATAAACCTCAATTTAGATGATAAAGCATCTTATGATTTAGCAAAGATATCTCGAGGGACTCCAAGAATTGCTTTAAGATTATTAAGACGAGTTAGAGATTATGCTCAAGTTGTTCAGAAAACTAATTTGATCTCTGTCAATTTAATAAAAAAAGCTTTGAATTCTTACCAAATTGATGAAAAAGGATTGGATTCTTTAGATAGACAATATTTATCTTTTCTTAACCAAAACAATAATATTCCAACAGGTCTTGATTCAATAGCAGCAGGCTTGGGTGATGATTCTTCAATGTTAGAATTTGTAGTTGAGCCATATCTAATCAAAATTGGTTTCCTCACGAGAACTCCTCGAGGAAGATTGCTCACTGCTTTAGGGAAAAAGTACATTGATTCCAAAAATGATAACTTTTAAAAAAGTTCAGGTTTGTTTGATATTTATTTTTGTTTTTTTCAATATTTTTTATATTGCCCCTTGTTATTCATTAACTTTGAGAGAGGATTTGTTTAACAATGCATTAGATCTCAGTTCAGGCGGAAAATTTAAGCTCGCTTTACAAGAATGGAATCATTATCTAGATTCTTATCCTGATGATGCTGCAGGTTTGAGCAATAGAGGAAATGTAAAACTTGTTATAGGAGATGTGGAGGGATCAATAGATGACCAAAATAAGGCAATAAGTTTAAATCCTAGTGAAATAGATCCTTACATTAACAGAGGGATAGCAGAGGAAGCATTGGGTCTTTGGTCTCAAGCGAAAAAAGATTATATGTTCGTTATTTCGCAAGATAGTGAAAACTTCTCTGCATTATATAATTTGGCTAATGTAGAAGGTTCTACATCACAATGGGAAAAAGCAAGAGATTTATTTTCGAAAGCTGCTTTATATAATCCTGGATTTGCTATGGCTAGGTCAAGTATGGCGTTAGCAGATTTCCAGTTGGGGAATATTGATGAATCTGAAAAGGAATTAAAAAAATTAATTAGACGTTATCCAACTTTTGCAGATGCTAGGGCCGCTTTAACAGCTTTGAATTGGTCCAAGGGTGAATCTGGGAAAGCAGAGAGTAATTGGATAGCAGTTACTGAATTAGATCCTAGGTATAGTGATGAAGAATGGTTAAAAAACATAAGAAGATGGCCCCCAAATCCAATAAAAGATTTAATGAACTTTATCGATTTAAAATAAGTAATGAATAGAGATCAGTGGTTAAAAAAAATTGATTCGTTTAATGATGAATTAATTAATTTAAGAAGACATATTCATGCACATCCGGAGTTAAGTGGACTTGAAAATCAAACAGCAATTTTGATAAGTGGTTTTTTAAAAAATATTGGTTGGAATGTTAGAGAATCTATAGGTAAAACTGGAGTTATAGCTGATTTTGGACCCTGCGATAAAGGTATTATAGGATTGAGAGTAGACATGGATGCTTTGCCAATATTTGAGGAAACTAAATTAAGTTTTTCTTCAAAAGTAGATGGTGTTATGCATGCGTGTGGTCACGATTTGCATATATCGATTGGATTGGGTGTAGCAAAAATTATTAAGGATTTAAAACTTAATATTGGGACAAGGATAATATTTCAACCCGCTGAAGAAATTGCGAGTGGCGCTAGATGGATGATTAAGGATGGCGCAGCTAATGGTTTAACCAATATTTTAGGAGTTCATGTCTACCCCGATTTATCTGTAGGGACTATTGGTATTAAAGAGGGAAGTTTAACTGCGGCTGCAGGAGAACTTAAGGTAGAGATCAAAGGAAAATCGGGCCATGGTGCTCGACCTCATGAAGGTGTTGATGCTATCTGGGCGGCCTCTAAAGTTATTGCGGGAATTCAAGAATCAATAACAAGGAAGTTAGACCCTTTAGATCCTGTAGTCTTAACTTTTGGGAAAATAAATGGTGGCAATGCATTCAATGTTCTTGCAGAAAAGGTTAATTTAATTGGTACGGTTAGATGCACTAATCTTAAAGTATTTAAGAATATGGGTAATTGGCTCAATGAAAATATCACTTCTTTAGCTAGTAGCTGCGGAGCTGAAGCAGAAGTAATATTTAGAGAAATTACTCCTGCAGTTAATAATAATTCCGCAATTAATAGATTACTCAGAGATTCAGGAATTAAGATTTTGGGTCAAGAAAATGTTATCGAATTACAAAAACCATCTTTAGGTGCTGAAGATTTCGCTGAATTCTTAAATGAGATTCCAGGAGCAATGTTTAGGCTTGGCGTTTCTAATTCAAGTGGATGCGCTCCACTACATAGTTCCAAATTTGATCCAGATGAAACAGCTATTGCTGTTGGAATTAAAGTAATAACAGAATCCATAGTAAAATTAAACGATGAAATAACTAACAAAGTTGATAAATGAATATTAATAAAACATTTATTTTGTCTTTTGTTGCTCCAATAATGATTCTCATATCAGCCATAGGTTTGATTTTTAGGCAAGATAATAAAAAGATTTTTTATTTACCTATTGGGTTAATGGGAATTGTTCTAATTTTAGAAAAAGATGTAAGTAGAAAATTAAATAGACGAAATATTTTTAAAAAGATAAAGTCTTATCAAAAAATTAAATAAAAAAAAATTTATTTATTTTTACGCAACATGAGGATGACTATTTTTTAGAAAAGAGCTATTAATAAGATTAATACTAGGGGTGCTAGGAAATTAAACTTAGCTGAGATCATACCCTTTGAACCTGAATCATTAATTCTGAGGCAGGGAAGTGGAAATTTGATCAAACTTTAGTAATAACACTTTTAAAATTTATAAATTATGAGAAGTTCCTGGATCCAGCCTCGCCTTGGAAAAGAAAATGTTACTCAGATGAATTTTGCGAGAAACGGACATATCACTGAAGAAATGGATTTTGTTGCTAAAAAAGAAAATCTACCCGCTTCTTTAATAATGGAAGAAGTTGCGAGAGGAAGATTAATTATTCCAGCTAATATTAATCATTTGAATCTTGAGCCAATGTCTATAGGTATTGCCTCTAGATGTAAAGTTAATGCTAATATTGGTGCTTCTCCTAATGCAAGCGATATCAATGAAGAGGTAGAGAAGCTTAAGCTCGCTGTTAAATATGGGGCAGACACGGTTATGGATCTTTCTACTGGAGGAGTAAATTTAGATGAAGTTAGGCAAGCAATTATTCACGAATCTCCTGTTCCTATAGGAACAGTTCCTGTTTATCAAGCTTTAGAAAGTGTGCATGGCTCAATAGATAGATTAACTGAAGACGATTTTCTTCATATTATTGAAAAACATTGCCAGCAAGGGGTCGATTATCAAACTATTCACGCTGGATTATTAATAGAGCATCTACCAAAAGTAAAAGGACGAATTACTGGAATTGTAAGTAGAGGGGGCGGTATTTTAGCTCAATGGATGTTGCATCATTTCAAGCAAAACCCCCTCTACACAAGGTTTGATGATATTTGTGAGATTTTTAAGAAATATGATTGTACTTTTTCTCTAGGAGATTCATTAAGGCCTGGATGCTTGCATGATGCTTCTGATGATGCTCAGCTAGCTGAATTAAAGACTTTAGGTGAACTTACTCGTAGAGCATGGACACATAATGTTCAAGTAATGGTTGAAGGGCCTGGGCATGTACCTATGGACCAAATTGAGTTTAATGTCAGGAAACAAATGGAAGAATGTTCCGAAGCTCCATTTTATGTCCTTGGCCCATTAGTAACTGATATATCTCCAGGTTATGATCATATTTCCAGTGCAATTGGTGCAGCAATGGCTGGATGGTATGGAACTTCTATGTTATGTTATGTAACTCCTAAAGAACATCTAGGACTACCCAATGCAGAAGATGTAAGAGAGGGATTAATTGCTTATAAGATAGCTGCTCATGCAGCTGATATAGCAAGACATAGAGCTGGAGCTAGAGATAGAGATGATGAACTTAGTCATGCAAGATATAATTTTGATTGGAATAAACAATTTGAGCTTTCTTTAGATCCAGAAAGGGCAAAGCAATATCATGATGAAACATTACCTGACGAAATATTTAAAAAAGCAGAATTTTGTTCCATGTGTGGGCCAAAACATTGCCCTATGAATTCAAAAATTTCTGACGAATCTCTTGATGAATTAAATAATAAACTTCAAGAATGTAATAGCTCAGTTTAGCTTTAGTTTAATATTTATAAAATTTCTTTTGTTTTGTTAACAACATTTTCAACTGTAAATCCGAAATTAGTCATACATTTACCACCAGGAGCTGAAGCTCCAAATCTGTCCATAGTAATGCAAATACCTTCAAAACCAGTATATTTATGCCATCCAAATGAATGTGCAGCTTCTACTACGACTCTTTTTCTGACGCTATTAGGTAAAACACTTTCTTTGTAAGATTCTGTTTGTTCTTCAAATAGTTCTACACAGGGCATAGAAACTACTCTGGTTTTTTTACCTAATTTTGAAATTTCTTTACTTGCTTCAATGCAAAGGTTTAGTTCACTACCCGTTCCAATAAATATTAAATCTGGAGTTCCTTCGCAATCAGATACTATATACCCTCCCAATGCAACCTTTTCAATGGAGGTGTTCTTTTGATTTGGCATCCCTTGTCTACTCAAACAAAGTGCAGAAGGTCTTTTTCTGTTTTCAATAGCAAGTTTATAGGCACCACTTGTTTCATTCCCATCTCCAGGTCTGAAAACGAGCATATTAGGCATCGCTCTAAGTGAAGGAATAGTCTCAACTGGTTGATGTGTAGGACCATCTTCTCCAACACCAATTGAATCATGGGTTAATACATAGATAACACCTAGTTCACTGAGTGCAGATAGCCTCATTGAACCTCTCATGTAATCAGCAAAAACAAGGAAGGTTCCGCCATAAGGTATAAGACCACTATCGTGATATGCAATACCATTTAGTATGGCAGCCATAGCATGTTCTCTTACACCGAAATGTAAGTATCTTTTCTCCGGAGAATGAGCTTGAAATGATCCACTTTCTCCTTTGATATCTGTGTAGTTAGAGTGGGTTAAATCAGCAGACCCCCCAATTAATTCAGGAAGATTAGGTCCAAGTGCTCCTAAGCATATTTGAGAATGTTTTCTAGTGGCAAGACCATTTTCATCAGGATTATAAGAAGGAAGATTTGAAGACCAGTTTTCTGGTAATTCACCGTTTAACATTCTTTTTAATTCTGCACCTTCATGGGGATATTGCTTTTGATATTCTGCAAATTTTAAATCCCATTTTTTTTCTAACTCTTCACCCTTCGTTAGTGCTTGTCTAAATTGCGAATAAACTTCATTCGGTATCTCGAATGGAGGATATTCCCAGTTTAAGAATTCTCTGGTTAATGAAGCTTCTTCTTCTCCTACTGCAGCCCCATGGATACCTGCGGTATCTGATTTATTTGGAGAACCGTAACCAATAGTTGTAGAAATTTTAATAATTGAAGGCTTGTCTGTTACTAACTTTGCATTCTTTATTGCTTGGGTAATTCCGTTGACATCATGATTTCCATCTTCAACATGTTGTACATGCCATCCGTAAGCTTCGTATCTTTTTAAAACGTCTTCTGTAAAAGAAACATCTGTGCGTCCATCAATTGTTATTTGGTTATCATCATAAAGTGCAATTAATTTGCCAAGTTTTAGATGGCCAGCAAGTGAGCAAGCTTCAGACGCAATACCTTCTTGGTTGCATCCATCTCCCATGATGACGTATGTATAATGATCAACAATTTCACAATCAGGTTTATTGAATTTAGCTGCTAAGTGAGTTTCGGCAATTGCTAATCCAACTGCATTTGATATTCCTGCTCCTAGAGGGCCAGCAGTTACTTCAACTCCTTCAGTCTCAAACGTTTCAGGGTGTCCAGGAGTTTTAGACCCCCATTGTCTAAATTCTTTTATATCTTCAATTGAAACCGATTTATAGCCTGTTAGGTGTAATAGAGAGTATAACAACATGCACCCATGGCCGGCTGACAACACAAAACGATCTCTATTAAACCATTTTGGATTATTAGGGTTGTGATTAAGAACGTTTTGCCATAATGCGTATCCCATAGGAGCACACCCCATGGGCAAGCCTGGATGTCCACTATTAGATTTATTTACTGCATCTACAGCAAGCATTCTTATACTATTTACACAGAGTGATTCTAATGAAACAGATGCAGCGACCATTGTTTTAAATTAAGGTAAGTTTGAAATTGCAGAATTGGTTGTCTCAGTTTATTTTGCTGAAAGCTAGGCAAACGTTGTGACCACCAAAGCCGAAAGAATTAGAAAGAGCAACTCTTATTTGAGCATCTCTCGCAATATTAGGTACATAATCAAGATCGCAATCTGGATCTGGATTGACGTAGTTGATTGTAGGAGGGATAAAATTATGTGTCAAAGAAAGTATACAAGCGACAGCTTCTATACCTCCTGAACCTCCTAAGAGATGACCAGTCATCGACTTAGTAGAGCTTACAGGAATGAGGTAAGATCTGTCTTTAAAAATTGATTTAATTGCAGAAGTTTCATTTTTGTCATTCGCTGATGTACTAGTTCCATGAGCATTTATGTAATCAACTTGTTCAAGACTTATGGAACTGTCTTCAATTGCAAGCTTGATAGCTGCTGCACCTCCAACTCCCCCTGGAGAAGGAGCGGTAATATGATGAGCATCGCAAGTAGTTCCATAGCCAATGATTTCAGCATAGATTCTTGCATTTCTTTTTTTTGCATTTTCAAGAGTTTCCAAAACGAGAATTCCGGAACCCTCTCCAATTACAAAACCATCTCTCTCGGCATCAAATGGTCTACTTGCAGTTTGGGGACTGTCATTTCTAAAGGAAAGAGCTTTAGCACTTGCAAAACCAGCTACGCCAAGAGGAGTAATACTTGCTTCTGCTCCTCCACAGATCATTGCATCTGCTTTTCCTAGCTGAAGTAATCTAAAAGAATCTCCAATAGCATTTGAGCCGGCTGCACAAGCAGTGGATACAGCTGAGCTTGGCCCTTTTGCACCCAAAGCGATAGCAGCAAGTCCAGTTGCCATATTTGGAATCATCATTGGAACTGTAAATGGGCTTACTCTTTTTGGCCCTTTTTGACTTAGTATTTGAGCCTGACTCTCCATTGTGAGTAAGCCGCCAACGCCAGAGCCAATAATCACCCCAATTCTTGCTGCATTAGTTTCATTTATCTCAAGGCCAGAATCATTAAAAGCTTCTTTAGCTGCTATGACTCCAAACTGTGAAAAACGATCCCACCTTTTTGACTCTTTTGCTTCAATAAAATTTTCAGATTGAAGATTTTTCACTTCTGCTGCAAATTTGCAAGGATGTTGTTCAGGATCAAAGAGAGTAATATCTGAGACACCATTAGTCCCTTGTTGAAGGCCGAGTAAATATTCATCAATGTTATTACCAATAGGCGTTACAGCTCCGATACCAGTAATAACTACTCGATGGAAATTAGGCATCCTAGATTAACCTTTTTTGTCTTCGATAAATTTAACAGCATCCCCAACTGTTGCGATACCTTCTGCTGCTTCATCAGGAATCTCAATATCAAATGCTTCTTCTAAAGCCATTACTAACTCAACGGTATCGAGTGAATCTGCCCCTAAATCGTTTTGGAAGTGTGAATCGGATTTGACTTCTCCTGATTCGACGCTTAATTGCTCTGAAACAATTGAGCAGACTTGTTCAAGGATTTCTTCTTGTGACATAGTTTATGGAATTTACTAATTATCTATATGATTTTATGCCCTAGAGTTAACAAGAGTGAAGCATATCTTAATTTTTTTAATTTCTTTGTAAGACAATAGTATTATATAAGCTAGGTTCTCAAAGACAATTTTTACATGTCACACGCAGTTAAAATTTACGACACTTGCATTGGATGCACACAATGTGTAAGGGCTTGCCCTCTAGATGTTCTAGAGATGGTGCCTTGGGATGGTTGCAAAGCTGGCCAAATTGCCTCTTCACCAAGAACAGAAGATTGTGTAGGATGTAAAAGGTGTGAAACAGCCTGTCCAACAGATTTTCTTAGTATTAGAGTATATCTTGGAGATGAGACAACTAGGAGTATGGGCTTAGCCTATTAATTTATAGTGCAGTTTTAAGACAGTCCATAAATTAATAAATATTCATTGTTTTTCAATTATATTGAAAAACAATTGAAAAAAATATTTGTATGTGTGGAATAGTCGCTGTTACAGGATTTAAAAACGCTTTGCCATTACTCATTAATGGTCTAGAGAAACTCGAATACAGAGGCTATGATTCTGCTGGGATTGCAGTAATTAATTCTGAAACTGAAAATATTACATGTAATAAGTCTGAAGGAAAATTAAAAAATTTAAAAAATCTTCTTAATAAAAATAATATTCCTGGAACTATTGGTATAGGACATACAAGATGGGCAACTCATGGAAAACCAGAAGTTAAAAATGCTCATCCTCATTGTGACAGCTCAGGGACAGTAGCAGTTGTCCAAAATGGCATTATTGAAAATTACCAGGGTTTAAAGAATAAGTTAGAGAAAGAGGGTGTTGTTTTTAATTCTGATACTGATACAGAAGTGATTCCACATCTAATCCAAAGAGAATTAAATACTTTAGGAAAACTTAATCTTGAAAGTAATGGTTCAACTTTGTTAGTAGCTGTCAGAAACGTAATTACTGATCTACAAGGATCATATGCATTGGCAGTTTTATGGGCTGGTGCTCCCAATTCATTAGTAGTGGCCAGAAGGCAAGCTCCTTTGATTATTGGATTAGGTGAAGGAGAATTTATGTGTGCAAGTGATACTCCAGCAATAGCTAATTTTACAAATATAATTTTACCTATGGAGGATGAAGAAATAGCTCTTTTGACACCTCTTGGTGTAGAAATTTATGACTCAAATAACGAGAGGCAATATCGAAATCCAATTTCTTTAAACATATCAGATCAAATAATAGATAAAATGAACTTTAAACATTACATGTTAAAGGAGATATATGATCAACCGGAAACAGCAAAAAATTGGTTAGAAAAATATTTAATTAAAAATTCAAACAATGGTCAGTTAGAGATTAATTTTCCATTCGATACCAATTTTTTTGAATCAATTGAGAGGATTGAAATTATTGCTTGTGGTACAAGTAAACATGCTGCAATGGTAGGTAGCTTTTTATTGGAACAATTCGCTGGAATCCCTACAAATGTCTTTTATGCTAGCGAATTTCGATACTCACCACCTCCATTGTTACCAAATATTTTGACCATTGGAGTAACTCAGTCTGGAGAGACTGCTGATACTATTGCAGCTATTAATATGGAAATTAGAAGGAGGTCTTTAGTAGAAGATGAAAATTTTAAACCTAATCTAATTGCTATCACTAATAGAACAGACAGCTCAATTGGAAGACAAATTTCAAACATAATTGATATTAGTGCTGGAATAGAAATTGGAGTAGCTGCAACAAAAACTTTTTACGCACAACTACTCTCTTTTTATGGATTAGCTATTCAATTTGCACAAATCAAACGCAATCAAAGTAAAGAGGAAATCAGTAAATTAATTGTTGAACTTTTTAAATTACCTCCATTACTCGAAGATCTAATAGAGAAGCATAATCAATCAGCAGAAAAGCTTGCGCATGATTTTTTTAATATTAAAGATGTTGTTTTTTTGGGAAGAGGTATAAATTACCCTATTGCCCTTGAGGGAGCTTTAAAGCTTAAAGAAATTAGTTATATACATGCAGCAGGGTATCCTGCGGGTGAAATGAAACATGGCCCAATAGCGTTATTGGATAAAAAGGTACCAGTAATTTCAATTGCTTCCCCAGGAGAAGTATTTGATAAAGTTATTAGTAATGCCCAAGAAGCAAAAGCGAGGGATTCATATTTGATTGGGATTGCTCCTAAATGTAATGGCACGGAAATATTTGATTATTTAATGACAATACCTGAATCAAATGAATGGATTTCCCCTTTGCTTAATATAATACCCCTCCAATTATTGAGTTATCATATTGCTGCTCACAGAGGACTTGATGTAGATCAACCAAGAAATTTAGCCAAAAGTGTTACTGTTGAATAAGCAAATTTCCTTGATTTTACAGATATTATGAATATAAAAATTTTATAGTTCTAATAGTCCTTTGGGGGGTGTAATTATTAGAAAATTATTTTTTATATCAATTAATGGAACTATTTCTTTAACGAATGGGATTAAAACCCTTTTTTCATTTTTTAACAGTTGAATAACAAGTAAATTATTTTTCTCGTTTTCTAAATTAATAACTTTTCCAATTATTTTAAATTCTTTATTTTCTAAAATCTTTACTTCTAAATTAACAAGTTCCATTAAGTGAAATTCTTCTTTGTTTAATTTGGGTAGGATGTTAGTTTTGACAAGAATTTTATATTGTTTCAGTTTATTTGCTTTATTTCTGGTGTTTATCCCTTTGAATGAAATGATGAAAGTTTCTTTCCCTGGTTGTTTGAAACCTGAAGTAAGTTCTATTTCTGCAGGAAACTCGTTTTCTTTCTGTAGCCATCTAACACCTGGTTTTATAAATCTTTCTTCAAAATCGCTAAGAGACTTAACTTTAACTTTGCCATTAATTCCATGTGGAGATGTTATTAATCCAACAACTAACCATTCATTTTCATTTATCATTATATTTGTTGTATATATTTATTTTATGGAATCCTCGAATAAGCCTATACTCCCAGGCGCATTAGTAGTAGTTAAAGATAATAATTCGATATATAGAGGATATAAGGGATTTGTACAAAGAGTTAGTAAGAATAACGCAGCAGTTCTTTTCGAAGGTGGTAATTGGGATAAACTCATAACTTTTCAATTAACTCATTTAGAACTAATTTGAATATTGATTTTCACCCTCTTTTATAAATTTTTCAATTAGAATACTAGCTGCATTTTTTTCTGCTTTTTTATGAGATTGGCCAAAAGCATAGGCTTTTTTTGATCCGTTAATATATATTTCACAGGAGAACCTCTTGGGATCTCCATGTATCTTTGAGACTTCCATGATTTTATATGCTGGTAAATCAAATCCCTTGCTCTGACACCATTCTTGTAATGCAGATTTAGCATTAAATTTATATGGCGCTTTTAAAAAGGCTTCTGAATCTTTTGTCCAAAATTCATCTAGCCATAAATTGACTTCTTTGATTGAATTGAAGCACTTATAAAGTGCACCTATTACCGCTTCTGTAGCTTCTCCAATAATAGTGTCTGTTGCATTTTCATCGCCTAGAGCTTTGGCTCCTTTAATTATAACTTTTTCTACATCAATCTTTTTACCTAATTGAGTTAGCCATTCATCACTTACTATTAGTGACCTTAGCTCTGATCTATCCCCTACACTCATATTTGTGTATTTCTCTTCTATAAAAGAAGATGCTGCTAATCTGAGGACTGCATCTCCAAAGAATTCTAACTTTTCGTAATTAATTTTTTTGTTACCAGAAGAGTGGGTTAATGCTTCATTGAAATTTTGAATTGTTTCTAGATTTTCTGAAAGTATCATTTCATGAAACCTGTGCGAGTTAATATTTAATGATTTTAAAAAAGTAATTATTTGATCAATTCTTGTCCTATCAATTAAGCTTGTCATATGAATTCAATAAATACTTAAATGAAGTAGAAAGCAGGTCATAAGCCGGGTTCTGTTCATCTTCTTTAAGATGGGCAATCATCTATCTAGGACTGGAATTACTTCACAGTCTCAAGCGGCGCTTAAAAGTAGATTGTTTAATGGTCATAAATCCACTAAGCCTTGCTCCCGACCGGGGTTTACCTAGCCAACACTTCTCAATGTTGCTGGTGCGCTCTTACCGCACCCTTGCACCCTTGCCATACAACAAAGTATTAGGCGGTATGTTTCTGTGGCACTATCCTCACGGTTGCCCGCACTGGGAATTACCCAGCAAGTCTGACCATATGGGAGCCCGGACTTTCCTCAAAAATATTTTATTTTGAAAACGAAATAAAACATTTTTGCGATTGCCTCTCCTGCTTTCATCTAGCATAATGCTTATTACTCTAAAAAACATCTATTGGGGCTGTAGCTCAGCAGGATAGAGCAACGGTTTCCTAAACCGTAGGTCGTGGGTTCGAATCCCTCCAGTCCCGTTAAAGTAATAAACTATATGTAGTATGTGTGCAATATTGCCACTCTCCAGCTAGCGTGTAATTAGTAGTAAATCTTTTATGGCTAAGTTGCATGATATGCGTTTGAAGCTCTTAATTCAACAAGAGCATGAACGTATTTCTAAATCGCAACCTAATGATTTAGATCTTTCAATAGTCCAAGCCAGATGTTTGTGCTGGCTTGCCTTACTGGCCGAAGCTCATGAAGATCAGGCAAATGATGCAGAAAAAAGAGGAGATGCTGAACAGGCAATGGGATGGTTTGCAGATTCTATGAGGTTAAGAGATGTGATTAATTTGGTTACGAGTATTGAAATACCTTTACCGGATAGTCCGGATTCGCTTGATGAAAATGACGATTTATTGGATGGTCCTACAATTATGCCCAAATAATGAGATGATATAGGAAGAATTATTTATTCTTTTGACTGAAGAACCATGTCAATGCTCTGACTGTCAGAGATTTTATAGAGAGCATGATCGTCTTATTAGAGAATTTCCCACTTTTAAGCAGCAACAAGAATTAAATTGGGCATCAATTCAATCATTTAGAACTCTCTGTAATAAAGTTACAGATGAATTACACAAACAGTTATCAGAGAGAAAGTTGAATGAAGAGTCAATTGTAGATGATAAAGATATTCCTGAGATAGAAATTACTGAAGCTATAGATGAACTTGAAAATGTTAATGCTTATTTATATGCAATTGAGGCGTTAATGGAGAGAGTTTTTGATACTAAAGTTACTAAAAATATAGAATTGAAATTTAGAGAAATTTCTAAAGAATTGGCTCCTGATCCACTAAATATAGATAGATTAATATTAAACAGATTATTTCATCAGACTCCAGACTTTCCAGATAAGGGAAATATTAAGTAGGTACTTCTTCAATATCACAAGTAATTTCTACAGGCATAGGAGCTACTTTCCAAATAGAATCGCAATACTCTCTAATAGACCTATCTGAAGAAAAGTAGCCAGAACGTGCAGTATTTAATAATGCCATTTTATTCCATGCATTTTTATTATTCCAGAATTTACTCACCTCATCTTGTTTATTTAAGTATTCTTTGAAGTCAGCCATAACAAAAAACGGATCATGTCCAGTCAAGCTGTTTAATAAAGGTTTAAATAATTCTTTATCTCCATTACTGAAGTGGCCAATTTCTACTAGGCGAATGACTTCTTTTAGTTCAGGACATTCGTCAATAAATGTTTTAGGAGAATAACCATTATTTTTTAAGTTCATTATTTCACTCTCCGTCTTTCCAAAAAGAAAGAAATTTTCTTTCTTTACAAGATCTCGTAATTCTACATTTGCACCATCGAGAGTTCCAATAGTTAAGGCTCCATTCATTGCGAACTTCATATTTCCTGTCCCTGAAGCTTCTTTACCCGCTGTTGAAATTTGTTCAGATAGATCAGTTGCAGGATATACGATTTCTCCAAGTTTTACATTATAATCCGGTAAAAATACCACTCTTAAAAGACCATCCATATCTGGATCAGAATTCACTACATCGGCAATACCATTAATGAACCTAATCATTAATTTTGCCATGAAATATCCTGGTGCGGCTTTTCCTCCAAATATTATTGTTCTTGGAACTATAGAGTTGATTCTGCCGTTTTTAATTCTCAAATATTGAGCAATAATTTGTAAAGCATTTAAATGCTGCCTTTTGTATTGATGAATTCTTTTTACTTGCACGTCAAATAAACTGAATGGATCGACAATGATGCCTGTTTTGGAATGAATAAAACTAGCAAGTTTACGTTTACCTGTTAATTTAGTTTCTTCGAATTTCTTTAAAAAGCTTGTATCGTTTTGTTTCTTTTCTAGATTTTTTAAAAGTTCCATATTGGTTATCCAACTAGGACCAACTTCTTTCTCTAATAGGCTAGTTAAAGATGGATTTGCTAGAGCTACCCATCTTCTTGGAGTGACGCCGTTAGTAACATTGGTGAATTTTTCCGGCCAAAGTTCTGCAAACTCTGGAAGAAGTTGTCTTTTTATTAAATCTGAGTGAAGTGCCGCTACTCCATTTATGTGATGTGCTCCAATAGTGGCTAAATGTGCCATCCTTACTGACTTAGAACCTTCTTCATCAATTATTGATAACTTTTGAAGTATTTTGTCATCACCTGGGTAACGTAATCTGAGCTGTTGTAAGAATCTCCAATTAATTTCATAAATAATTTCTAAATGTCGAGGTAGGAGATCATTAAATAAAGCCAAATCCCATTTTTCCAAGGCTTCAGGAAGTAATGTATGGTTTGTATAAGCTACTGATGAATTTGTAATATTCCATGCTTTATCCCACCCTACTTGGTATTGATCAATTAGTAGGCGCATTAATTCAGCTACTGCAATTGCAGGATGAGTATCGTTTAATTGAACTGTCCAATGATTAGGAAATTCTGTTATGGGGATAGATCTTTTTTCAAGACTTCTTAACATATCCTGTAAAGAGCAACTTACAAAGAAATGTTGTTGCTTGAGTCTTAGTCTTCTACCTTCATCAGTCCCATCATTTGGATATAGAACTTTTGAGAGTGTTTCTGATGCAACTTTTTCTTCAACTGCTCCATAGTAATCACCAATATTAAAAGCATAAAAATCAAAACTTTCAGTTGCGTCAGCTCTCCATAATCTTAATCTGTCGCAAGTATTTACCCTATAGCCTAATACTGGAACATCATGAGGAACTCCAATAGCATGCTCGGAAGGTATCCATCTTGATCTGTAGTTTCCTTTATCGTCTCTATAACTTTCGGTTCTACCTCCAAAACCAACGAAACATGATTCATCAGGTTGAGGTAATTCCCATGGCCATCCACCCTTTAGCCATTTATCAGTAACCTCAACTTGCCATCCATCTCTAATTAACTGATTGAATATTCCAAATTCATAGCGAATACCATAACCTACAGCTGGTACTTGTAAAGAAGCTAAAGATTCCATATAACATGCGGCAAGTCTACCTAGGCCACCATTTCCTAGGCCTGGTTCTTCTTCGACTTCTAAAATTGTTGATAATGATTCTATCCCAAATCTCTTTAAGGCATCCTCTGCTTCTTTAGTTATACCAAGATTTAATAGGTTATTACTTAATTGCGGACCTATTAAGAACTCTGCTGATAAGTAAGCTACAGTTTTTTGAGGCTTTTCCCTTATAACTTCTTGACTGGCTAAATATCTTGTCATTAGTCTATCTTTAACTGCGTAACTTAAAGCCATATATAAGTCGTGAGGACTTGCAGAGGTGGCTAACTTGCCAAGAGTATAGAAAAGATGAGCCGTCATCCCTTGAAATACAGCATCAGCATCCATGCCAGCTTTCTCAGGATCTAAGTAGCATCCCGGAGTAGGTAAGCGAAGATCGAAGGGTTTGTTGGATTTCATTGGGTTAGCCATATATGCATGACAATAGCTATTTTTAAAATAATTTCTTTGTTGTAACTTCAGATCCACACTTGTTGAGTATTTTTGCTTTTTTTTACATAGTTATTAAAGTGGGCCCTCAATAAACTATCTTCCAATTAGATAGTTTAGTTTTTTCACATTTTAAATGTATTCATTACTTGCTGAATTAAGTGCCCATGATTTAGAAGTTGCTGAAACGCTGATAGGAGTTATTAGATTTCTACTGATATTTTTAGCTGCACGAGCATTAGCAGAAGTCTTGGTTAGACTAAGTTTACCTACTATTGTGGGTGAGCTTTTGGCTGGGGTTGTAATAGGAGCTTCAGGTTTTCATTTACTCATTCCACCTTCAGCTGGTACTGAATTAAATCAAGGATTAATCAATATTATTAGTTCTTTAGCTTCAATACCTCCTGAAGCAGTACCAGATGTTTATTTTGAAAGCTTTCCTTCTCTTCAAGCAGTTGCAACACTGGGCTTGTACGCACTTCTATTTTTAACAGGATTAGAGAGTGAGTTAGAGGAATTAGTCGCAGTTGGTGCTCAAGCTTTTACAGTTGCTATGGCTGGAGTCATTTTGCCTTTTGCTTTCGGAACACTTGGATTAATGTTCATTTTTCAGGTTGATCTAATTCCAGCAGTTTTTGCAGGGGCATCAATGACTGCAACGAGTATAGGAATCACTGCAAGTGTTTTTGGTGAATTGGGATATTTGAAAACTAGAGAGGGTCAAATAGTTATTGGCGCAGCAGTTTTGGACGATATTTTAGGAATTGTTATTCTTGCAGTTGTTGTTGCTCTTGCTGCTGGTGGTTCTTTAGAAATAGCTCCTATAGTCAAATTAGTTGCTGCAGCTGTTGTATTTGTTATTGCTGCTATTGCATTAAGTCGAACAGCTGCTCCTGGGTTTGATTGGCTTTTAGATAGATTAAAAGCGCCTGGAGCTGTAGTAGTTGCATCTTTTGTGATATTAGTTTTATGTTGTTTTGTTGCGACAGCAATAGGATTAGAAGCAGCTTTAGGAGCTTTTGCAGCTGGATTAATTCTTAGTAGCTCTAAAAATAATCATGCAATTCAACAATCCGTTTTACCATTGGTATCATTATTCGCGACTATATTTTTCGTATTAGTAGGTGCTGGTATGGATTTATCAGTTATAAATCCACTTGATCCAACAAGTAGGTCTGCACTGGTAGTTGCTGGATTTTTATTGGTTGTTGCAATTATTGGAAAAATTGCTGCCGGATGGGTATTTTCAAGTGATAAGCCTACAAATAGATTGGTTGTAGGCCTAGGGATGATGCCAAGAGGAGAA